>NZ_JAHQVH010000022.1:0-93354 GCF_019052435.1 Bacteroides sp. MSK.20.12
AATTACCGTATTATTTATGAGAATATGAGAAATGAAAATGAAAAATCGTTTGCAGAAGAAAAGAACAAGAGGAATCATTCACCAGGCAGGGAGATGTGTAAATTAAACTATGTATGCTTTATTCTCATTCAATCTCATCGGTCGGTGAACGGCCAGCGCCAAGGAGCAGGACTACCCGTCCCAACGGACGTAAAATTGCAACATTTTAAACCTATCTACAAATTTTATCGCCAGTTGTCGTGCACTAGCTCCCCAGTTAGCCAGTATGACATGGTCCATTTCTTACATATATTGCGATAAGCGAGGTAAAACAGTTTTTTAAGGGCGGTGTTGTTAGGGAACACGCCCTTGTTTTTTTGTCACTTTCCGTATCTGATGATGACAGTCCTCAACTGTATTTATGGTATAAATCATACGATGCATATCCGATGTGAACTGAAAGTATTCAGTAAGTTTTCCCTACGTTCATAATCCTCACATATGACATTCAGTTCTTTCAAAAGCAGAGAAATATTATTCATATTTTCTTTACCTCAAAAATCCATTTTTCGATTAAGACTACAAATAAGTTTTTCACAGTAAAATCAAACGAGAAACACTCCAGCAAAAGATCCTAAAAACAGACTTATCTCTATTATTATTGATATCCCATTTCTTGAATATTTATATTCAAATATCGGCCCAATTTGAGCCGATATTCTTAATTTAAAGGTATACGCAATATCCAACAACCTATCATTCCCAAGATAACTTTAATTGGAATTATATTCTAACCACTTCTTTATAGTTTTTTTGGTTGTTTGTTGTAATCCTTCAAGTTGGTGTGGATCATCGTTCACATATCGTATTATCAGATTAGGATTATCTTGTAGATCTTCATACAATCTTATTGCAAAGAAATTATCCTCTTCTGTTACCATCTTCTCAATCAATAATGGAATGATTTCTTTTCCCATAGCCTTTAAATCGGCATATTGAGGTAAATTTCTTGTAGTAGCAGTGTTATTACTAAGCGAGTAATGCCATGCTTCCTTCCATTCATTAAACAGAGATTCAAACCTTGAACTATCTCTACATGTTTTTACTTTTCTAGCAATCATCATCAACTCATCCGGTGAGAAGATTATATTTTCGTGAATATCCTCACTTATTTCTTTCATTGCATTAGCATCTATTTCACTTAGACTACGGGTAGGAGAAACTGCCCCATAGGTTTCCACAGGAACTCCATACATTCCATTAGAAAACACACTTACAAGGTGCCACAATAGCCACATACGCCCCATCTTAGAATAAGGTGCCTCGCAATGGGGACTACCTCCAAGAGATGCATGCAGAGGGGTATTTCCCCAACCCCAAACTACAGGATAGTATCTTGATATTGAGGTTGCCCCTTTCATGTAATCATAAGCGGCATGATACACGGAACTCGCATTTTCATATCCATATCTTACTTGATCCCAAGTACTAAACTCTATCCACTTATTATTAAACCCCAACGAATAGGCAAAACAATTATATCCAGATGACGGATAATTCATAACAACTGTATTGGAATATTCAACTAAAGGAAACGATTTCCTTAAAGCATTCCTTTCAGCAGAAAAGAGAGGTCGTGGGAAAGAGTTCCTGATCAATTCGCGCTGTTCATCTGTTAATTGAGAATCCCAATTATCAGGAAGAATATACCCTCCCCCTGGTAGATTTGATCGTGTCTTAGCCATCGGTCCAATAATGCTATAAATATAATCCATAATTTCAAGGCTATCAAGCAAATTAACAGTTTGTATAGCCACTTCATTAGCCGGCTTTACAGATTCCTCAACGGTACTTACAATATCTTCGCTACTACAAGCAAAAATACACAACAGAGCGAATACTACAGTTAATTGCTTCATATCACAAGTATTTAAGGTGAATATTATACGAATGTATATATTTTTTTCGAGCATTCCTAACACTTTTCTGTTTTTTTACTCAATAATATTCCATTCTTTTGTTATTAAATGATATAGATGCTAGTGACTTTAAAAACCTTTTGAATATTTTAAAATAGCAGCAGCCAGAGGAGATGCAATCGCATGGTTAAATCTTGGAAATATGTATATGACTGGACAGGAGCATCCTTAAAATAGATGACTTCACCTTATCATTTTCAATAATAAGGTGAAATCAGCATACGATTCAGACTGAAATTATTCAGGTAAAATCTGTTCGATCTCTTTCAACTCATCTGCCGTGAATTCCAAATGATCCAGTGCTTTCAAATTGTCGGCCAACTGGTTGACAGAGCTTGCGCCCACAATCACCGAAGTCATCCGTTCGTCTTTCAATACCCATGCCAGTGCCATTTCAGCAAGTGTTTGTCCACGTCGGAGGGCTATTTCATTCAACTGGCGGGCGGCTTCTACCTTTTCAGGCGTCACTTGCGAAAGCTGGAGAAAACCCGAAGAACGTGCGGCACGAGAACCTTCCGGAATACCATTCAAGTATTTATCTGTCAACAGTCCTTGCGCCAAAGGAGAAAAGGCGATGAAACCGGAACCATATTCTGCTGCCAGCGGAAGTGTTTCCGCCTCCACCTCACGGTCGAACATACTATACCGATACTGGCTGATGAGACAGGGAACACCGGCTTTTGCCATCATTTCATAGGCTATGCGTGCTTGTTCGGGGGGATATTTGGAGATTCCGATATACAGCGCTTTCCCTTGTTTCACGATATCAATCAATGTCTGAATGGTTTCTTCGACCGGAGTAACTCCATCATAACGATGGCTATAAAAGATGTCGAAATACTCCAACCCTGTCCGACGGAGACTTTGGTCAATGCTCGCCATCAGATTTTTACGGGAGCTATTTCCGCCATAAGGACCAGCCCACATGTCATGACCGGCTTTGGAAGAGATGATCATTTCATCCCGATAACCCTGAAAGTTCTCTCGCAAAATTCGTCCGAAATTAATTTCGGCACTTCCGGGAAGAGGGCCGTAATTGTTCGCCAGGTCGAAATGAGTGACACCATGATCGAATGCATACTTAATCATGTCGGTTGCCACATCGAAATTGTCCACACTACCGAAGTTGTGCCACAACCCCAAAGAGATTAAAGGTAACTGCAAGCCGCTCTTGCCACAATATTTATAGGGCATCCGTTCGTAGCGTCCGGCTGCCGGCTGATAACTGAAAGAGTTTTCCATAAAACAGAATGTTTATATTTTCCTTTCACAAAGAAAGGAAAATATATTTTAATAATACTTTTGAACCAGCCTAAATTTTACGGCAGCATTATTTAAATAAAATTTCCATAACAACCCTGACAGTCTCTTTACTTGAGACAATTAAACAAAAATATAAAACCGTTCTACCCCTTACAAAAAACAATAGCCGGTAGTCCACGTTACCTAAAAAAATAGAAAAATATGATAACTATCAAGGTTAAATTCAGAGAATCAACAATTAAGAAAAAGAAAGGAACAATCTATTATCTGTTGACAAGGAATAAAGAATACAGAGAGATAACAACTCCGTATAAGATTCATTCACACGAGTGGAATGAGAAACGTTCGCTAATTGCGATATCAAATGCCGAATATCAGCGCAGATATGAACTGCAACTCATTGAAAACTCCATCATCCGGGATATTCGACACCTTCAGCACATTCTGACAAGTGAAAACAACATTGATACCATCATCAAACTTTTCAAAAAAATTCAAGGTGAAAGCTTATTATCCGTATTCAGCAAGAGTGTCACAAATGATTTGTATATCAAGAACCAACCCCGAACCGCAAAATCATATATAGCTTCGGTAAAAAGTTTCCTCCGGTTCAGAAACGGAGTTGACATTTCTTTCGAAGAACTGACTCCTAAACTTATTTCAGACTATGAAAAATATCTGAAAGAGCAACAGATATGTAATAATACTATTTCATTCTATATGCGAAACCTAAGAGCCATTTATAATAGAGCTGTCGAAGAAAGCTATACAGAACAAAAGCATCCATTTAAAAAAGTATTCGTAGGCAATGATAAAACCATCAAACGGGCAATAGACGAAGATGTCATATCAAGATTTAAAACATTGGATTTATCGTCAAAACCACGATTGGCTTTTTCACGCGATATGTTTATGTTCAGCTTTTATGCACGAGGGATGGCTTTTATTGATCTAGCGTACCTAACCAAAGAGAATATTCAAGGAGAATATATTATTTACCGACGCCATAAGACCGGACAAGAACTTAGCATAAAACTAGAAATATGCTTAAAAACTATTATTGATAGATACTCTCATAACAGTAACGGAACTTTCTTATTTCCTGTTTTATCAGAAAGTACACAGAATTATGATAGTGCCTTGAGACTCCATAATATTCATTTAAAGAAAATCTCCGGCTTCATGGGACTTCCCAAACCTTTGACTTCATACGTGGCGCGCCATAGTTGGGCTACACTAGCCAAGAAAAAAGGTATATCTACACAAATCATCAGTGAAAGTATGGGACATAATAGCGAAAAGACAACCCGAATATATCTCTCATCTCTTGACAGGTCCGTGATTGATGATGCTAATGCCAAACTGATTTCCAGTATATAAGAATATATGCAGGACTGCAAGATGGAATTAAAGTCTATGCATAATCAATTGATTTACACATTATTGTTCACTGCAATTCTTTCTCTTCAAAAGAGACGGAATAAAATATTTATTTGCAAAATAAACAATTTAAATCTTTACTCGCAAGTATTTCTCAAACAATATTTAAGCTATATTCAAAATAATCAACCCACTATGAATTCAAGTTACCGCAAATATATTTACCCATATTTCATAAATAAAAGAAACTTTCCGTCAGCCAAGCGCATAACTATACAGCTAATTATAAGACTATTACGCGCATAGTACAAGTTTTATTCCGTCTCTTTTGAAGAGAAAGAATAGGCAGATATTACATTTTTTTCAATTAACGAAACAAACTGGCAAATAGTACAAGCTTAAAAACACACATACAAAAATAATCAACAAGTAAATATAATGAAAATAAGAAGTATTTTCACCCTCCTCATCCTAACCCTCCTCGTTTCATACTCGAGAGCGCAGGATATAGCCATAAAAACAAATTTACTTTACGGAGGTTATACCTATACCCCGAATCTTAGTCTTGAAATAGGTTTGGGTAAAAGAAGCACACTCGATTTAGGCGGCGGCTATAATCCCTGGAATCTTGACGGAACGGCTGAAAACAACAAAAAACTAGTCCACTGGCTAGGCGAAATAGAATATCGTTACTGGCTATGCCAACGCTTCTCCGGCCACTTTCTCGGAGTGCACGTTCTCGGTAGCCAATATAATATTGCGCAACAGGATTTGCCACTCATATTCGGGAAAGGTTCTAAAGAATACCGCTTCGAAGGCTATGGCTACGGAGGGGGAATTTCATACGGCTACAACTTCTTTCTAGGCATACGATGGAGTATTGAAGCCAATCTAGGAATCGGATATGCACGCTTGCACTATGACAAGTACAAATGCCAAAAGTGCGGCGAAAAAATCGGAACAGAAAGCAGAAATTATTTCGGTCCTACGAAAGCGGGAATATCACTGATATATTACCTTAAATAGACAAACAAACATGAAAAGACAATATATGCTATTCGTCATCGTGTTGTTGTTCTGCACGAACACATCAGCACAGCAAAAAGAGTATTCCGGGAAAATACACGTCACGGCGCTGTCCCTGCAACAGGAAGGGGATTCAGTGTACGTGAAACTCTCTTTCGACATTTCCGGGGTAAACGTAGATTCACGCCGTTCGATCAGCCTGATTCCCGCTCTGGTAGCGGCAGGCGACAGGCTGGACCTGCCCGAAGTAGTCGTCAAAGGACGTGAAAACTATAACGTGTACCGACGGGAAACCGCCTTGATGAGCAACCGGGAAAAAGCGACGTATGCCGCAGAAGCTCCGTATGCAGTCGTCCCCGGATTCAAATCGGAGAACGCAAAAACAATTGCATACAGCGTAGCCGTGAAATACAACCCGTGGATGGCGGACGCAAAGCTGGATATGTATGAAGACCTTTGCGGCTGCGGCAATCCTGTGCGGAGGATAGGCATCACCATGCTTGCCAACCGGATAACGCCAGAGAAAATAATAGAGCCGTACGAAATAACTCCCAGCATGGCATACGTGCAACCTGTCGTCGAACCGGTAAAAAGACGCGAAATCATCAGCGAGGCTTTTCTGGATTTCGTTGTAAACAAGACCGACATCCGCCCCGATTACATGAATAATCCGCAGGAACTGAAGAAAGTCACCGACCTCGTTGCCGGGATAAAAGACGACCCGGACGTCACAGTCCGCGCAATCAACGTAATCGGTTACGCTTCACCGGAAGGCTTGCTGTCCAACAATCAACGGTTGTCCGAAGGCCGGGCCAAAGCACTGACCGGTTATTTGGCTTCACGATTCGATTATCCGCGGAGTTTATACCAAGTCGCTTTCGGGGGTGAGAACTGGGACGGACTCAAAGAATGTGTAGAGGCGTCCCAAATGCCGTATCGTAAAGAAGTTTTAGAGTTCATCGGGTCTTTCCCGGCCGAATGTGGCTACGCTGACCAAGTGAGGCGCAAAAAAACATTGATGAATCTGAAAGGCGGCGAGCCATACAGATACATCATCCGGGAGTTCTGCCCCTTGCTTCGCAAAGCGATTTGTAAGATTGACTTTGACGTCAGAAATTTCAGCATCGAACAGGCTAAAGAGGTATTCAAAAGCCGTCCGCAAAACCTTAGCTTGAATGAGATGTTCCTTGTTGCCAACACCTACGAAAAGGGATCACAAGAGTTTATCGACCTGTTCGAAACTGCCGTGAAGCTATATCCCGACGACGTGACCGCCAATCTGAATGCAGCAGCAGCCGCGTTGTCACGCAAAGATACGGTCTACGCCAAGCGATATTTGAGCAAAATAGAAAAATCACTCGATATCCCCGAATGCCACAACACAATGGGAGTACTGGAAATGCTTTGCGGCAACTATGACAAAGCAGCATCACACCTGAACAAAGCAACGGAAGCCGGACTGCCGGAAGCCAAACAAAATCTGGCAGAAATGGCAAAGAAGCAGGAGAATGCCATTCTTATCAGGCAACAACAGTCAAAGAAAAAACAGCAGAGATAAACAACAAAGATTAATAACAGAGATAAATAACTGATTTATAAACACTTTTAAAAAACAGGAAAGCATAACAAAAAACAACCTCCTACAGGTAAGCATTCACCTATAGTTTGTTTAGGGACCAAACTATCAAACGGGCAAAACAAAAGCTAAAGCAAAAGCTGACGCAATTATTAAACATTTTATTTATAAAAACAATGAAGAAAATTATTTTCATGGCTTTATTCGCCGCCACTCTCTCCGCTTGCTCCAATGAGAACAACGAGGTGACCCAAGAAACAACGAACCTGAAATCACTCGATTTTTCTTTTGATGTCGCTACTCCTAAAACGAGAATGAGCGATGACGAAGTGACCACAGCAATAACAGCGGTCAGAAGCAATATTCAAAACATTACCATCGAGTATTTCAACGCATCCGATGCTTCGCTTGGCACGTATGACTTTACACCCGAGCAGGTAGCTACGGCAAAAGGTGACGACCAGACTGCCGCTGCTGCAGGCCGCAAACCCGTTAATATTAGCAACATTCCCAGCGCTACGACTAAAGTGAACGTTTATATGAACGTTGATAAGAGCGCTGCCGACATCAATGACTTGCAGATAGGATACACGAAGATGGAATATCGTGGTACACCTGAAGATATCACATTGAAAACACCAGGAGGGGAAAGAACAGACGGCAGCACGAACGACCTTTACAGTGTCGAAGTTTCCGTGGCGCCTGTATTGTCACGTTTCGAGTTTCACGGCAAGGCATCAGACATTAAGGTGAATAGTTCAACAAGCGGTACACTACCAACCGGAGTTACAAACGGAACAAAAGACCAGGCTAAAGCCCATGTAAGCGATGCCACAATTGCAGCGGCAGAGAAAGCCGCTCAAGAAGCGTGGAGAAAAGCAAATCCGGGAGTTGCGGATCCTTCGCCATGGAGCTTCACATACACCGTCACGTATGAATACGATGCTGCATACACGATTACAGATATTGACGGATATTATATGAATAATATTCCTCTCACCAAAGGTGGAAATCTGGTCATAAATGCCAACAACGGTACAGGTGACTGGAACGATGCTGCTAAGGATAAATATAAAATAGATGGTGATATGGAAAAAATGTTCGATACCACTGTAGAAGCAGACAAAGTTATCGCATACAATTTATTCCCTCAAACAGCAACAAACGGCACAGGCGCCAGCACTACCGATGTAAAAACAAGTATGCCGCACTTCGTCCTGAAACTTGCCACTAGCGGTACAGCCTCCACCCGATGGCTGACAATCCGTGCATTGAAAGCTGCGGATGCATTGGTTACCTCTTTCGACGCCGGCAAAGTATATGTACTGAATGCCGCCGATATTAATATCAATCAATATTCCGCCAAGCTGAAAGTTACCGCTAACGATACAGCTGGTCCTGAAATACCGGAACCCATAGACCCGACAGACCCGAATCCGGAACCGGTAGGCAAAGACCTCGACGTTCTTGTCAAGATCACCGAGTGGACCATTGTCAACGTGAAACCCGAGTGGTAATTACGACCATTACCGGACGTTAAACGACGCATAAAAAAGGGGGGACGTGGCTGATTACCACTTCCCTTCACGAAGCCGTCTCCCTTCCCCCGGAAAGAATGACGGCAACGGGTGATAACCGCACCCTGTAACGGTTAGTATGAGATTCATTTTTTGATGCAGAATTATGAGAAAAGTCTTTTTCGTAGGGTTGATTGCCATGCTGACAGGTTGTAGCCAGGAGAGCCGCGTTGCTTCGCCGGAAAACTCCGGCATCGAGCTACAAATTAATTTATCGTTAGGCAGCGTCTCCACCAGAGCCGTAGACGCCCCCATCACCGGCAACGACGGCAAAGGATATGTACTGCCTTTTACAGAGGTAAAAACGCTGAAAGTCGATTTATATAAATCTCTTGAAGCCGCTCCTATATTCACCTATACAGCCACCGATGCAGAGATTGCAGGCATCAGGAATACCGCCACCGGAGAGTTGGCAAGACTCTCCATACCCAAGATTCCGGTAACAACCCAATACGTGAAAGTGACGATAAACCGGTTTAAAGAGGAGAATCCGCTTATCAACCAGTTACAGGTGAGCAGTCAGGACGACCCGCCCGCCCCTACCATGAACCGGACAGAGATTCCTTACGAAGGAGTTACCAAAGAAATTATCGTCATCCCCGAGGAATCTGACCCTTTCTCCGTCAAGGTGAAAGCCATCGTGGAAGTGGCTCCCGTATTGAGCCGGTTTGAAATCATACCGGGGGAAATCGTGGTCACCAACCCTGCAACCACAGGCGCTTCATTCGACTGGACGGACGGAACCGCAGGCAGAGACAAAATCAAGAACTTCACCGAAGCCGATATCACCGCAGCCGAAGCAGGCGCGCGGGAGAATTTCAGGAAGAAATACGGAACGAACACTACCGCTGCCGCTATCTATTCCTATCGTGTCCGGCTCATCCGGTCGCCCTTCCCCGACGGCTTCGATATCAACAGCACGCCAACCGGATTCTATTTTTATATGAATTATTTCAAGCCGAGCCTCAACGCCGCCACTATCATAAAGAATACAAACGATGGTATCTCCGACTGGAACATGATCACAGGTTTTGCTGAATACAAGAAAGGAGGACAGCAGTCCAATATGTATGACGCAAGAACATCAGAGACTACAAAGGTGAACGCTTTTCATCTTTTTCCCCAATCGATGGCGGCAGACGCTACTTTGCAACAAATCAAAGACGGAATGCCTCATCTGATTATGGGCTTTAGTACCGATAAGATAAAACGCTGGTTGACGGTCAGGGCATTCAGCGACAAAAGTAATAATGAAATTATCAACGCATTTAAGCCGGGGTATTGCTATTCCCTCGACCTTGATGATGTCGTTATCACCCCATGGTCATTGGGTTTGGACGTTCGCATTACCGATGGCGATAAGGCAACGGAATCTGATCCCATCATCAAAGATTTCGATCAGACGTCTCACGTGCCCGAACCTGAAGGCGCAGATCTCGCACTCGGACTTCGTGTCTCCAAGTGGAGAGACAAAGACTTGGAAGTAGAACTTTAACCGGAGAAAATAAAAGAAAGAATGAATAGAACATACTTCATAGGAATACTCCTGATTACTGCATCTCTTTTCGCAGGATGCACCAAAGAGAACACGGAAGATTGCTTTTCGGGACTCAGACTCGATTTCTACTTCACCCATCATACCGGCAACGGCAATCTCTTTGGCGAAAAGGTGCGGCGGATTCACGTGTACCTGTTTGACACAGACGGCATACTTCAACTCCACGCGACAGACAACGGAGACAAACTGGAATATAGTTACCTGCAAAACGGACAGATACAGACGGTGTCAAAACCGAACCCGTGGGGAAAGCTCTCTGACGAGTATGTGATGAATCTGGATAAAGTGCCGCCGGGAAAATACAGGATTATATCATGGGCGGATAACGGGCAGAAAGACAACACTACTTATCTTCATGGAGAAATGAAAAATCCTGCAAGCCATAATTTAAGGAAAGACGTCACACTGGGAGCGACAATGGCGGACGACCTCTATATGTTCCTAAAATGCCGGACGGCATCCGGACTGCCCGAAGAACTTGTTCCGGAAGCAGAGGAGATAAACGACCTGTGGTATGGCGCGGCAGGATCCCGCCATCCCCAAAGCGATATATATACCTATGAAACCGTGGAAGTTAAAAACAGCGTGGTCACTACACGCCGCATCGAACTAATCCGCAACACCAACCTACTGAAAATCACTTTAAGCGGAACGGAGCATCTCACGCCAGAAGTCCGGGACACGCCCGCCGCGAACCGGGATACGGACTTCAAACTGTGGGCAGTTGCCACCGACGAGAGGTATAAGTCCGACAACACATTTGACGGGTACACCCGCTCCGTCCGCTACTCTCCATTCAAGACATCGATGGACGCGAACACGCTCTCTGCCGACATCAAGGTATTGCGGCTGACAATGGACCGCCCGGTGCTTTTATATATCGAGACACCCGGCGGACGCAGGATTCCGGAACAGCCGATTGACATCGTCAGTATGCTGTTCAAGGCACGTAACCCCGACACGGGAGCGTATATCTACCAATCGCAGAGTGATTTCGACCGGATATACGAACATCCGGTGGAAGTACGCATCGGCGCTAACCTGAACATCAGAATCTTTATCGGAGAATGGGAAATTGTGAACGTAAAACCTGCTGAATAGGATATGAAAATGAGAATAAGATATAGAATACTGGCATTGGCCGCGGCCGCGCTCCTGTCGGGCTGCGCCAAAGAATCCGCTGTGATGAACCTGCCTGAAGCGGAGAAAGTGACCGTACAGATAAAGACCAAAGCCCTTACCGGCAGCGTGGTGGAGGGAGTGACCATAGAGAAAGTGCGTTTCATGCTCTTTCAGAATGAGACATTATTAAATAATTATACCACTTCCAACGGGACGCTGAACATTGACGACAGCGGGTTGTTCAATCTTGCTGTCAGCCCGGGAGTATATTATTTCGCCGCCATCATCAACGAGACGCCCGAACTGACGGAGAAACTGAATGCCGTGACGAAGCGTACTGATATCGACGGCGCCGGATTCGACTGGCAAAACAGCACGCTGACCTCCAGCAATATGCCGTTGGCCAATCTGGGTGAGATAAAGATTCAACCGGGAACGACGTCCGGACAAGGAGTGGTGCAACTGCGCCCCGTATACAATTCGGAAAGCAGCAGATACAAAGGTGGCTTCACGGCTGCATCCGCAACCGCAAGCATCGATATGCCCCGCGTGATGTCGCAAGTATCCGTGTTTTTGCGACAGGACGATGCGGTGACGGAAGAAATAAAAATCAGCAACGTGCAGGTTAGCAATATACCACGCAACAGCTATCTGGTAGACCGGCTGGATGCCGACAATACCAAACAGGATCTCTTCAATGGTTCCGAAATGACCATTTCCGCATCCGAGGGAGACAAAGAGTACAACGGCAAACTGTATCATACCTTTCCAACCGCCATTATTGCGGAAAAATCGTTCTATGAGAATGGAACGGACGACGGAACAAAAGCTACTGACCCGGATAATGCCGCTTATTTGTTTATCAACGCAACTTATGGGGGCGTACCCACTACGTACAAGATACTGCTCCGTGAAGGAGATGCTAATTTCAGACTCCTCCGTAATACCAATTATAATGTCTATGCGACCATTAAACAGATAGGCAGCAAAGGCATCTATGTGGTGATTGAACCTGTCAAGCTGTACAACATCACGGTAAACTGGAAGCCGGTAGAAGGACTGGTCATCGTGAGTGACCGGGAGGCGGACTTCAACAAGAATGTCAATGTGTGGAGTGACTACACGGCTTATTCCGGCATACTTAAAGTATATAAAGGCGACGCCTACCACGATGCCCTGTTCAAATACGGCAGCCTGATAGCGACCGGTAATGATGCGACAGTTACCGAGGAGAAGAATTTCGTCGCGCCAACGGGTGCCACAACAACCAATGACGTAGTCTGGTATCCCGGAAATTTCAATGTGACGGGTATCGGTAGCTGGGATGATGTCCCTTATATCACGGATGCGAGCAATATCCCATCAGGGAATACGCCCGAACTGGTAGCACAGGGTAAGGGAGATCCCTGTCGTCTGGCAGCATTATCCCCTCATCAGATAGGTGTGGAAGGGAAGGTAGACAACCAACAGTGGCACATGGCCAATCCTACCGAATATGCCATATTGATGAAGGCAGCAAACGGGGCAGAAAGTGAAAATAATAATGGATACTGTTCTTTTCATGAACTGCTGATACCCAACGTCAAGTACCGCAATGAAAGCGGAGTGCTGGTTTCCTCCCATAATTACAAGGGAAACTATTGGAGCACGGAAAGCAACAAGGCATTCTCCTTCGACAGCCAGAATCCGACAGCAGCAGTGCTCGGCGCAGCCGCTCCCGGACAAGGATATACCGTTCGTTGCGTAAGAAACAACATTCCTGCAGCCCGTATAACAATCAACCCGCCTACGTCCGTAAACTATAAGGGAGCAGCCATCAACGGACTGCCTTTCTATGTGGACAGTAACGTGCCATATTGGAAAATGGAACTTATCAAGAGCGGAGACCACGTAGGAACTTCCATGAATTTCGATGACTTCTCATTCACACCTTTAGCCACAGGAGTTATGCACGAAATCGAAGGTTCTTATACCCAGACTCCCAAAGCGTACATCGCACGCAGAGAATCAAGGACCGAAGACCGCACCTTTGGAGTGAAGTTCACTTCCATGCACTTCACCGGTGAAGAGACTACTTATTATTTCACGATAACACAGAACAGATATAGCATCAGAGGAATACCAAGTATTAATGGTCTGGGAACCGATAATAGAATAAAAGGAGAGGGAGGCAAGTATACCATACATATCGAACTTACTCCTGACGACGTAGCCATGCCCACAGGAGCTCAACTTAAAGTCCGGTATACTTATCTCAGCGCTCCCCGCGGTGAAGAAAGCACAGTTGCAACCATTACAGATGGAAACCAACATGGATATGACGTGGAACTGAATATTCTCGCTAATGATACGCCGGATGTTATCGGACTTTCTTTTGTTGTATATATGAAAGAGAAAGACGAATCTGGGTATCGCGATATATCATCAAGCTCTTATAGTTATTACCAAAACACGAAGTGACCATGAAAAATAAAACTACAAATATACTGATAGTGCTGACAATAATGGCTCTGACCTCATGCATCAGAGAAGAACTGTTGTCATCTTCCGGCAATGGAGAAGAAGGCGAACGCGTAAAAGTAGCGCTTAGCTTTAAGATACCCCCGGCTTCTATCCCGCAGCAGCTACAATCGAGGAGCGAATCCGCCGGCAGAGGCTTTTCCATTGAATTCTTCAAAGAGACATCTCCGGCCAAAACACGTTCGGGAGAGGTGACGGAACTGTACAATCTATGGTTGTTTCAGTTTCATAGCGACGGCTCCATACATGGCTCGCCCCAGCAGGTTTCCGGCGAGGTGACTATGGTAAACGACATGGCTCTGCTGAATGTCACGCTACGCGTGGGCACTGACCAGACGCTTTACCTGGTAGCTTTAGGCAAAAAAGTAACCGTAGCGGCCAACCTGGCGGAAATACGAAACATCAACGAACTTGAAAACCTGCAACTGGATTATGTTGACAACAGAAACGGGCTCTACTATTCGCGGATAACCAATGAGAGCGAAATTCCATACGCCGGAGCCGCAAAAGGCGTCAGCGTAAGAAAAACCGGAGATAGCGACAACGGTGAAATTGTCTACGGCACACCGGATGGTTTCTCCGGCGGTATAGAAGTTAAACGGCTGGTATCCCGCATCACACTGAAACATAAATTCGATGTCACGGAAAACACGCTCGAAGGTATGAGGTTACTCAAAGTACCCACCAAATTATGTATCAACCCCGCATCGGCAGATAAAGACGTAATAGACAATATCCCAATGGCAGACCTGGAAAGCGACAATGCTTTCGAAGACGCAGACAAGGACACGGACGGCTTCTTCACATCGCAATGGTATGTTGCGCAGAACAAACAAGGAACCGTAGCAGATATAGCATCCGAAAGGGACAGATACCGGAAAGTGACCGACGGAACGGGAAAAGCGCCCGAAGCCGGTACAAATATCGAAGCGTGGTCATACGCCAAAAGCAGTCGAAGTCTTTATACAGTCCACCAGATATATGTTGGAAATAACAACACGGATAATTTTGATGTGGAAATAAACAGCTATTATGATCTCCGAACAATCATCAATTCTGTTGATCTTAATGATGGACGTATCCGTTCATATACGGCCGAACAGAAAGTTTATCTTTCAGCAATATCACGCAAAATTTCCGGTGACGATAAAACGACAACAATAGATGGAGCATCTGGTGTTTATTTTGACGCTCATTATGGATGGCGGCCGGTTATCATCTATGCACAAGGGCGTAAAGTAACTGTCGGCATTTACAAGGATGCAACATGCACACAATTAGTTAACATAGGTTCTCCAACAGAGAACTGGCTGCAACTTTCATCCTACCCCAATTATACGGAAGTGGTGCGCAATGGTAGCGCAAAGACACTCACCAATCAGATAGAAACCAATATTTTCGTGCCAACACGATTCAAACTATACCTATATGCGGACGAGTATATCACCGATGAGAATGGGATGATTGTAACCCCCGAATTCGATAGAAACAAGATTTATAAGGCTGTTACAAACTACACCCCTTCCGATTTCGTATATGAGCGAACTCTCTACGTAAAAGTGACTACCGAAGATATTACCGCCGAAGGAATTTCCAAAAAACGTGAAGGAATATATACCATTAAGCAAAAAAGAGGACATTATGCCGGTCTGTTTGGCGGTGAAATAAAAGATGGGCAATACACAGAGGGGCTCATCATCGATGCATTTAATGAAAACAATAACAGAATTGACGATCAAATAACACCAGCAGAGTACATATACTCCGGATATTATAATGTCCTGACCAATTATACATGGAATCAGAATCAGGATGCCGAAACAAACTACCGCAGTTTTATGAACGGTAAACAAGCAACATTCAATTTAGCAACAAATCCCGATAACTACGTTGTTAATTACAACAAGGAGAGTATCATTCCAACTATGCGAAAAATCAATGGTAATATAGACTTATATCAATATAATTACTATAACAGCTTCCATGCAAGATTCTGTCATGACTTAAATAGAGATAAAAACGGAAACGGTGTGATAGATTATCTCCCGAACGATCCTGATAATAATGAACTGGAATGGTATTTACCATCCACATATCAAGCATTAGGGATACTAGCCTCCGCCGGAACTATTATTTATGACGCCCCGAATGCATTAGCATCGGAACTTAATATTACCAGTGCTCCCGGCTGGTCGATAGAACAGGCAGGCTGGACTTCCGCCAACACAAGTAAAGACAGTTGGAAACGGGTTCGCTGTGTCAGAGACATACCTGTTCCTCCAGAAAGAAAAGCAGGAACCAAAGTAACCACATATATAGACAATGGAGACACCTATGCCATGATAGATTTATCCACTCTGCCTTACGGAATCATAGATAGAACGACTGCCGAAGGGAAATCCGAGCTATATGAGGAATTGGATCTATATAGTTATTCTACAAAAGGTACAGAATACGACCCGACCAATCCTCAAGCAGATACTTCCCAACCATTAGGCAAAAAAGTTTCTCGCGTGAGAAAAAATTATCCGATACTCTACAATAGTACCGTTACCCCCGAAATTTTAGTTTCTTCTTTTTCATCATCCAGATTTATTGTATCGCCTACGGACGTGTACAATGACGGTGATACGCAAAATAATCTTGCCAGTGATATACTCAAAGATACCGAAGGGAATCCGGGAGCAAACAGCATCACTATGACTTGGGCGGAAGCAAACGGTAGACTCAATACTGCCAATAGCCAAAATTGGGATATCCCATCACAAGCCACGAATACCGGATGCTACGCCTATAGAGGAAAGAGTGGAAAAGACGAACCGGGAAGCTGGCGTGTGCCGAATAGTCGGGAACTATCCATGATTTTAATATTCGTTCATGAATTAGAAAAAGACTTTTCTGAAACAGGATTTGAGGCATTAAACAAAAATAAGGCAAAAAGTTATTCCTATGGATATTGGAGTTCCACACAAGCATCTAAAAAAAGTTGGGATTCAACAGAAGCAACAAGTGGTGCTATTGATGCCAATTATGGTCTTACGATATATCATAGATCCAAGGCATCTTATAATAGTTATAATCGGTTACGCTGTATCAAGGACATCCCGTAGATTTAGCAAAATTAAACTTACCAATCAGATTATTGGAAACTTCATTTCCGAATTTTAACCAACAATTTGTTCCTCACCGAGAAACTGTAGTTTCCTCGGTGTGGAAACACTTGTTTCTCGGTGAGAAACGAGTTCTTGGTTTTAAACCAATGTACTGGAGTAAATTTAACTAATTAGAATTGGAAATATATGAACGGCTGAATCTCCGAACTCTTCATCTGAATAACCAGGTAAATCAAAGCTACCATCAAGACAGCTTTTCCTACGAAAGGCAAACGGATCACTCCTCGACAAGCCGCATTTTCCCAACTATCGGGAGCAAAATGAAGCAGGAAGCCAAGCAACATCAACGCAAAGACTTTCCAATATCCTTCAAGTAATTGCGGGAACAGCTGCGGACGGAAAGTAGTGAATATCTGCCCCAGCATATCCATTGAATTCTGGAAATCGGCATTGCGGAAGAATATCCAGCAGAAGCAGACAAAATGGAAAGTGATAATTACTCCAAACACACGGCGCCAACCGTGACTTTCCTCTCCTTTCTTACGCCCGGTGATAGACATCCACATTTTATGTAATGCCAGAGCTACTCCATGAAAAGTTCCCCAAAGAACGAAGTTCCAGGAGGCGCCATGCCACAGACCGCCCAAAAACATGGTAATTATCAAGTTGAGATATTGCCGGAATTTACCTTTTCGGTTTCCTCCCAGAGAAATGTATAAATAATCTTTTAGCCAACTGGATAAAGAGATGTGCCAACGACGCCAAAATTCCGTAATAGAGGCAGACTTATAAGGTGAATTAAAGTTGAGATTGAAATGGAAACCTAATAATAAGGCGATACCGATAGCCATGTCGCTATATCCGGAAAAGTCACAGTAAATCTGTAAAGCATAACCATAGACTCCCATCAGATTCTCAACACCGGAATAAAGAGTAGGGTTATCAAAAATACGTTCCACAAAGTTGATGCTGATATAATCGGATATGATAGCTTTCTTGAAAAGACCGGAAACGATCAGAAAAATTCCGCGTCCGAACATTTCCTGCGAGACGAATAGGGGTTTCCGGATTTGCGGAATAAAGTCGCGGGCACGCACGATAGGTCCTGCCACCAACTGGGGGAAGAAAGATACGTAGAAGGCATAGTCCAAAAGATTGGTCAATGGTTTTATGTCTCTTCGGTAAACGTCGATGGTGTAGCTCAATGACTGGAAAGTGAAAAAGGAGATGCCGACCGGCAGGAATATATCGAGAGCGGTAAATTCTCCTCCCATCAATGACGCAATCACTCCACCCAGAAAATTGGTATATTTGAAATAAGCAAGAAGTCCTAAATTAACTCCCAAACTCAAAGCGACCAATCCTTTACGTTTCCAATAACCCTCTACACGATCCATAAGTTGCGCAAGGAAAAAGTCGGCAACGGTGACTATGGCAAGCAGGAAAAAATAGGTGCCGCTACTCTTATAGTAAAAATAATAGGAGAAGAGAGTAACAAACATGATACGGGCGGTGTATTTGCGTTGTAGCAACACATACACCACCATGAAAGCAGCGAACAACCAAAGGAAGATACCGCTGCTGAATATCATTGGCGCTTGCGGATCGTAGGTAAGTACCTCTTTCAGTCTACTGAAATCTATATCAATGGGAAACATAGTCATTATATGCTTTGATAAGTGCTTGGTATAATAAATTTCCTTGCAGGATGTATCCTTCGGGTAAATAATGTACATGATCGGGCCGCATCAGTTTTGCGTCCGTCCAGTTCGTGCAGGCACGGCGCTTCCCTCCGACTACATCGTACATATCCCACACGAGCAGACGATGGTCTTTTGCATAACGACGAATGGTTTCCGCTGCTGTCGCTGTACGTGGATTGATGGCATACGTGCGTCTACGCCTTCGCTGCCGGAAACTTTCATAAGAACCGGGAGGGGTAGTCAGAAGAATGGGTACGTTAGGAAGACTGTCGCGCAACAGTTTCACCAGTTCATCCATCTGATTGTAGTGCACATTTATATTATAACGCCGGTTATGGCTTTCATTGGTTCCGAAAGAGAGAATCAACAATTCGGGCTTCAGGGCGGCAATTTCGGCAATACGATCCGGATGGGTAAAGGTAAGGCAAGTAGCTCCGTTGACGCCTTTATCTATATAAGAAACAGCACCGAAAGTTTCTGTCAAACGGGCACCGATGGTTTGAGGGTAGATATGTCCACGTACATGGCTGTCGCCAATATGAACGATACGGACTGTATCTTCGGAGAGTCCGGCACGCACCTGGCGAAGATGTTCGAAGACGGGAGCTAGCAGAGCGATACTGTCAATAATCTCATTCCGACCGGTTTCGCGGAAAGCTGAAGGGAAGGATATTTGTACAGTGATCGTATCATTCGCCCAGTTCATTTCCCGTAAAGGCTTTATAAGTTTTGCGGTCTTTCCCAGTGGAGGACATGCAGGGATACGGTCTTGCGCGATTGCTTCTGCAAGGAAACAAGGAACACTCAACATACCGGCGAGAATAAGAATAAAGACAGACTGCAGATTATTCTTGCTCATAAGCACGCCTCCTGTCATATTGTTCCTTACCATAAATCATCGTTTCATAAAGTAGTCCCGCCAAATGCTTGCCGCCACGGAAGTTTATATGCGTATAATCGTAGTTTGCCATAGAAGGTTTGGCATGCACCAGTTTTGCCATACTGCCTTCTCCGCCCATTGCTTCAAACATATTCCAAAATGCGATGCCGCTTTCGGCTGCAATGTTCTGCTGATAACGAATCAGATTCTTCACACCGGGCATGGTACGAAGTTCGCCGTTCTCGTTTTTAGAATCACGGTCACCGACGCTCAACAACAGGATTCCTGCTTGTGGGAAACATTCTTTCAAATGCTCGATAGCTGTGAGCAGTCCTTTTTGATAGTTATCATAATTACGTCCCCGTTCAGTAGCTACATTCAAACCATATTCGAGGATAATGAGGTCGTAAGGACGTTGACGGTTAAACTGTTTCAACATTTGTGGAGGAATGCCCCGCAGAGAAAGACCGGAACTGCCACGCAACGAGAAGTTGTCGAGAATGATACCTTTCTTTCCATCCATTGCCAAACCATAGAACAATGTAGAGTCTGCACGGTCTACTGTCCAACGGATAGAGCCGATGCGTCCGTCTACCTGGATTTGCTGCAATCCGTCGGAAGGGCCTAATGAATAATTCTTGTTTTCTCCTTTGTTCACACGGACAGAAAGGAGGACGGAGTCTCTGCTATGGAAGAAGATGGAGGCACGCTGGCAAGTATCGAGCAGGGAGGCATATTTATTTTGCCCGCGCAGTTCTACATAAGCTCCGTTGCGGGGAACGAAATAATGACCGGATATGCCTTGTTTCTTCTTATCGAAATAGACACTGTCTGTTACCGCATGACTGGACCATCCGCCAAACGTATGTCGCACCGTAGGACGGTAACCGCTTGTCATGGAAGTGATGGTAACAAAACCTACACCACAACCGCCGAATTGTTTCTGAAGCATTTCGCGTAAGTCAGCGGTAAAGATATCCGCTTCGATAAAGGAATCTCCGAATACGGCAATACGTACCTGTTTGTCATCGGAGTCATCGGAAGAGACACGGTCGAGTGCTTTATAAAAAGGAGTCATCCCCCGGAGAGTGGAATCACTGTAATCTTCAATGCAAGTCATACCTGTACGACAGGTATCTACAAAGGCAGGTTTTACAACAGGAGGCAAAGGGATGCTGTCCGAATCAGCTGCGGCAGTCTCTGATTCCGGATAACGAAGGTCGCTCAAAAGGTCTACACGCCTCATCGTGTGCCCGTCAATAGTCAGCGCCGGAAGCCAATGAAGCCCGAGTAAGACTGCAAACACAATCAGTACGAACCACAACGAATATTTCAAATAATTCTTTATTATCTCCATCTTTACAAGTAGATATAGGCACTATTTTAGTTCTTGTTTTTACCCGGTGCCGAGCTACCTCTTCCTCAGTGCCGAACCATCTCCTTATCGGTGCCGGAGGAGGCTTCATCGGTGCCGGACATTTTCAGGCTGCAAAGATAGAGAAAAGCAATAAAAAAGAAGGGAGAATCTACATTATTTATGAGATTCTCCCTTTTTACTTATTTACATGCCGGACATCGGTCAGATCGTCCGTTCAATGTTCCACACAAATGCCCGCAAGCCTAATTGCTCCGTTTCCAAGTCCATCTTATGCAAGGTGTCGAGCAACGGATCGACTTTGCTGTCATCGACTACCGTCAGGATAGCCGAACACATACTTGGCCAGGCATGGCTTCCGAAATGCGGATCGCCTGTCTTTGAACCACGTCCCTGTACTTTTTCGAGGTACGTAAAACCACGGCATCCCAAACGGTCGAGTAACGCCATGATTCGCTCGTAATAAGCCTGATCGAATGTTATCAATACTGATTTCATATTCTTTCTTTATTATTTCTTAATAATACTGTCTTTATTCGCCTGGAAGTAAACATCCAATTCACGTTGACGACGGAGTTTACGACGACGATTCTTGATACCTGTTCCTGCGAATACACAATACAGCGTAGGAATCAGAATCAACGTCAAAACAGTAGATACTGTCAGACCACCGATTACGGCAATCGCCATCGGGCTCCACATTTCAGAACCCTGACCGCCACCGATAGCCATCGGAATCATACCGAGAACGGTAGTGGCAGTAGTCATCAGTACCGGACGGAGACGGCTCTTACCTGCTGTTACCACAGAGTTCAGGACTGCCAGTCCGCGCTCTCGACAAAGAGTGATGTAGTCGATAAGCACAATACCGTTCTTCACCACAATACCAATCAACATGATACCTCCCAACAAACTCATGACACTTAACGTGCTACCCGTAAAGAATAACGCCATCAAGACACCACTGAACGCAAACGGCAGGGAGAACATGATGATGAACGGATAAGTCAGTGACTCGAACTGTGCCGCCATCACGATAAATACGAGCACAACAATCAGGATGGCAAGTGTTCCCAAATCACGGAACGAATCCTGCTGGTCTTCGTACGAACCGGAAATCTGAATGGTGACTTCTCCCGGAAGATCCATTTTATCTATCACTTTATTACCGGCAGCCACTACGTCGCCCAACGGAGCACCGGAGATTACTGCGGAAACGGTCACGATACGTTCGCGGTCTTTACGTTCGATGGTAGGAGGCGCGAAACGTTCGACTACCTTTCCGACGTCTTTCACACGAACGGATTGTCCTTGCGCATTGTAAATGAGGATATTTTCGAGACTTTCCAAACTTGTACGGAATTCGGGCGCATAACGCACTTTGATATCATATTCATCTCCGTCTTCACGATATTTAGACGCTACCGCACCATTGACACGGTTACGCAGGTAGTTACCGGCAGTTGAAAGATTCAAACCATGCATTGCCAGTTTTTCACGGTCAAAGTCTACCTGATATTCCGGCTGATAATCACTACGGCTGATATTTACCTCGGTCACACCTTTCACTTTCAGCAATTCACGTTTCAGACGAGCTGCCACGCTGTCGGTTACCGTCATATCATATCCGTAAACCTCAAAGTCGGCACTAGCCTGTGCGGACATACCTGTGTTGCTACCTCCGAGGATTACCTGTGCTTTACTGAATTCCGGATAGGCTTTCAAATCTTCACGCATCTCATCACAGACTGCTTCCAAAGTGATATCACGATCGCCCGGATCCACCAAACTGATGTTGAACGAAATAATATGCGACCCGTTGTCCTGCATAGATGCCCAGGTATTATCAGAGTCAGCTTGGCCGACTGTATAGTTACAGACTTTCATGATGTCTTTATACTTCGTCAGCCATTGGTTAGTCAACTTCTCTGAAAGTTCCTGCGCTATCTCTTTTCGTGTACCGATCGGCAGCTCCAACTTCACGGCAATACGGGCGTTATCCTGTGCCGGGAAGAACTCCGTACCGATACCCTTTGCACACATTAAACTGATAACGAAGAAAGCAATACATCCCACAATGACAATCGGACGATGACGTACAGCCCAGTTCAGCATCTTCGCATACCAGGTATCGAGCCCGTCGAGTGCTTTCTCTATCGGAGTAAAGAAGAGCTTGAACATCTTCGATGGTTTCTTCTGCAAACGAAGCAACTGGGAACAGAGCATCGGAGTCAAAGATAGTGCAGCGACCGTAGAAATAAACATGATGGCACACATCATCCAACCCAACTGTTTGAAAAGTACACCGGACATACCGCTTACCATTGTCAACGGGAAGAACACGGCAATCATAGTCAGCGTAGAAGCGACTACAGAAATTGCCACCTCATTGGTTCCGTGCACGGCTGCCTGTTTCGGATCGGAGCCACGCTCGATATGGGTCGTTACGTTTTCAAGTACCACAATCGCATCATCCACCACCATACCGATAGCAATAGAAAGTGATGAAAGCGAAATAATATTAATCGTATTTCCACTAACAGCCAGGTAAATGAACGAGGCAATCAACGAAAGCGGAATGGTGATACAGATAATCAATGTTGCGCGCCAACGTCCCAAGAAAAGGAACACGACGATGACAACGAAGAGCAAGGCATAAACAACAGTTTCCGTCAAACTGTCGATGGTGTTCAAAATGTTGTCGGAGGTATCGACAATGACACCAATCTTCACGTCACTCGGCAGGTTCTTCTGAAGCCTCGGCAATGCGTCGGCCACTTTCTTGGAGATTTCTACCGAATTAGCTCCCGACTGTTTCTGAACAACAATCATCGCACCTTGCACACCATTGTTATAGGTTTCCTGTGCACGTTCTTCCACAGTATCGACGATTCGGGCTACATCACGCAAAAAGACATTTGCCCCATTATGCGTACCTACCACTACATCTGCCAACTGTCGGGAATCATCGAACTCACCTTCTACACGCAACGCGTATGTTTCACTACCGATATCGAAGTTACCACCGGGAATGTTCTTGTTCTCGGCACCGATAATGGAACTGATTGTTTCGATAGTCAGGTGATAGGCTTCCAGTTTATTGGGGTCGCAATAGACCTGAATCTCACGTTGCGGCGCACCACTGATAGACACGGTTCCGACTCCCGGAATACGCGCCAGCGGGTTTACCACACGATCGTCCAATATCTTATAAAGGGCTGACTGACTTTCATTGGCCTGTACGGAAAGCAGCACGATCGGAATCATGTCCGTACTAAATTTGAAGATGATCGGATTCTCGACATCATCGGGAAGCTGCGAACTTACCATGTCGAGTTTATCACGCACATCATTGGTCAGAACGTCAATATCGTTACCAAACTCGAACTCCAATGTAATCAATGACATATTCTCGGAAGAACGGGAGGTGATATGTTTCAAGTTGCTCACCGCGTTCAACGTATTTTCGAGCGGGCGAGTCACATTATTTTCTATATCCGAAGCACTTGCTCCGGGATAAGCGGTCATTACCATGATTGTATTCGTGTCAATGTCCGGATACAAGTCGATAGGTAACTTGGACAAAGAGAAAAGACCAAAAATCACCACTGCCAGGAAGCAGAGGGAGGTCATAATCGGTTTCTTAACCGCACCTTCGTATAAACTCATGTTATTTTATTTAAAAGCCTCTCCCTGCTCCTCTCCCCAAAAGAGGGAGCCGGAAGATCGTTTTGAAATCAGGTTAATTAATAAATGCATCGGGCGAAAGGTACTGAACACCTCTTATTTGGAAGAAGGCTGGGAAGAGGCTTCCACCTCTACTTCCATACCGTTCACCAAACGTGACTGTCCGGCAACTACCACCTGTGAGTTATCCGGTACACCGGATTTCAACTCATACTCCGTACCCATGCGTCTACCCAGTTCGACCTTATTATAAGATACTTTACCGTCTTTATAAACGAATACATAACGGTCGCCGGAACCTGCCTGCTTAACGATTGCCAAATCGGGAACAACTACGTTTTCTGCTGTACCGAAGTTCAATGTCGCACGGGCAAACATTCCCGGACGCACACGCTGGTCTTTATTATCCAGTCTGATCTCTACCTGGAATGTACGGGTAGTGGCATCTATGGTAGGGTAAATCAGATTGATGGTTCCTGTAAATACTTCATCGCCATATACATCGAGTTTCACATCGACAGGAGTACCTTTTTTCACTTTCGTGAAGTAAGTTTCGGACACGTTAATCAGGAGTTTCACCGGAGTGATCTGTTCTACTACAAGTACGGGCTCTCCACCGCTGTACATATCGCCATTATCATAGTTGCGTGCAGTGACCACACCATTGATAGGGCTTTGCAAAGAGGTATTCTCCAGCAGATTCTTATAAGCGGTTTGCTTCACATCGAGTTGCATCTTCGAAGCATCCCACTCTGATTTGGACGCACCGCCCACTTTATATAATTCGTCGATACGGTTGAATTCAATTTCCTGATTATCTAGTTGCAGCTTCGTCTGTTTCAGGTTGGCTGCATCCATCTGCACAAGTTTCTGGCCTTTGGATACGCGGTCGCCCACTTCCACAAAAATCTGGTCAATACGTACGGGAGACGAAGGAGCTATATTATTCTTTACTTCGGCTTCCACCGTTGCTGTGTAATCTTGTATTTGATCTACGGGACGGGCTTTTACGTCTGCCAGCTTCACAATGGGCTTCGCGTCCACATGTTCCGCAGCCGCTTTGTCTTTTCCACCTGTACATGAGCCCATAAACACAGTTAACAGCAGGGCTACCAATTGGATACTTCTTTTCATATTCCTTAATTGTATTTTTTTAGTTGTCTATCTTTATTCTTTTCCCAGAACCTGATCGAGGTCTGCCTTAGCAACCAGGTAATCGTATATGGACTGATTATAGGTAAGTTGAGCCTGTGTCAGTGACACTTGGGAACTGTTCAGTTCGAGCACCGTGCCCTTACCTACATCATAACGTTTTTCGGCAATCACTACCGCTTTCTTTGCCTGCATCACATTTTCCTTGTTGCTGACTACCTGTTCTGTGCTGGCACTCATGTTATTGCGACAACTGACAATCTGCATATTCAATTGTCTTTCCGTATCAATACGGTTCCAATCGAGCTGGCGCATCTGTATACGGGCGGATTTCACTTTCGTAAAGTTACTTGCCTTATATAAAGGTATACTAAGATTGAACATCAGGCTGGAACTGTTGCTCCAGTTGTAATTGAAAAAATTGATATTCGGATTATACAGTGATTGATATTGATAGGAGAAACTCATTGAAAGAGTCGGCATAAAGTTTGTCTTTAAAGACTTTACGTTCTTTTCAAGCAACTTCATGTTCAAGTCCAACTGTTTCATGGTGGTATTGTTGTCCAAATTTACATTTTCTTCTCTCAACTGGTTGGCAAACATGGCCGTCTCATAGTTGGTCAGACTATCGTTAATCTTTATCTCCACATCGGCTGTGATCCCCATCAGGACTTTCAACTGCAACTTAGCCAAAGTCACCGCATTAGCTGCCGAAATCAAGTTCGGTTTAATACTGCGCATCTGCACTTCCGCACTAATCTTGTCATATTCGCTCACAGTTCCCTGCTGATATTTGGCATTCACTACATTGTAGTTATCTTCTGCCAGTTTATAACTGCCTTGAAGCACTTCATAGCTGTCCTGCGCAAGCATCAACTGATAATAAGCCTTGCTCACCTGATTCACGAGATCCAGTTTGGAAGCGCGTGACTTCTCTACTGCCAGTTCAATATCCGTCTTTGTCATCGACATGGCACGATAAACGCCCGGCACAAAGAGTGGCAGATTAATACTCAACCCCGCATTGGCGGTATTCGAACCGTCTTGTCCCATCTTGAACGACATATCGTTCAGTTTCATTTCAGCCGCTTTAATGGTATGGTCTACTGAACCGGCAATACTAGCCTCCGGCAACAGACTTTGCCAGGCTTCTTTGCTGGCAACTTTCTTTAATGCGACTTCTTCTGCTGCCACTTTAATTGTCGGATTCTCATCCAATGCAATTTCCAGGGCTTTGTCTAAGGTTAAGGTTAGTATATTCTTCTCCGCTTGTGTATCCTGCGCCTTTGCAAAACCAAATGCACAGAGTGCCACAGCTACCAGAAGAATCTTCTTACCTGCCAATCTTTTCATCTTGTCCATAAACTGAATTTCTAATTTAATCTTACTTGTTTGTCAATAAAACCTCACTCTTGCTCTAATCTGCGATGCGGTTCTTACGATATTCTTGTATAAAGTCTTCCAGTACCTTTGCTCCTTTTTCGGTGGAGATGCCGCGTATATAAGTAAACATGATGGATTCGTACACTTCAATGAAAGGATATTCATTGCAGATATCCGTATTCAGAAGTACGTCAAACTGCTCTCGTACCAGCAAATTAACGATAGCGAAGTTCACATCCGGACGAAAAATGCCCTGCTCTACTCCCGTCTTGAAGAAGGACATCGTTTTCTGCGAATCGCTGTCCTGCCGGTTCTTCATCATCTCATATACCTTCGGATATTTCTTGATGTCTTCAAAAAAGCGTTTATTCGTCTGATGGAACACCTCAATACTTTTCTGAAAGACTGCAAGTATTACCTCTAACACATTATGCGACTGTTCAAAGATTTTCTGCAAGTACTTATCTCTGTCGGCCTGTGCCTTCAGTATACATTCTTTCAACAACGATTCTTTATCCGAAAAGACTTCATAGAGGGTACGTTTGGATATTCCTAATGCTGCTGCAATGTCGTCCATCGTAATACTCTTGATACCTTTTGAAGTAAAAGCTTCTGTTGCTGCCGTTATGATCCGTTCTCTTAACTCTACCCGTTGGGAAGCGTCTTTTCCATGCTCTGCCATCATCCGTTTTTCTATTTTATTAAAATGCAGTTTTCGTTTTCTTTTCATTTCCAAAGGAAAAACGGAACAAAGATATATAGAAAACTCAATTAACAAATCAAGTTTCCATCTATTTATAATGCATTTGGGAATTATTATCATTCAATAGAGTAAAATGAAAACAAGTGTTAATAGGAAATACGGAACAAACATAGGGCAAAGGTAGGAATGAGGAGAATACGAAGTAAAGTTTTATCGCCCGCAGAGGGATTATAATCGACAAATGCCGGATAAATGTCGATAGAATCAACACTTACCCGGCAACAACAGTCGCCATTATTAACGAAAAGCGAAAAAGGGTTGGTTTATGGTCAATAGTCAATTTGTGTCCTCTTCAGGAAGGCGACTGTTTTATGTATCTCCTTGTACATCACGATATCATCTTTCACAAAAGGCACTTCCTTCCGATAGGCATGAAGGAAACGTTCAAGAACGGGAGAAGTTTTCAGCGGACGACGGAAGTCAATGCCTTGTGCAGCATTCATCAGCTCAATGGCAAGGATATGTTCCAGGTTGTCCATCACTTTATAAAGTTTGGTAGCGGCGTTGGCGCCCATACTTACGTGGTCTTCCTGTCCGTTGGAGGAGACGATGGAGTCGCTCGAAGCCGCATAGCAGTACATTTTATTCTGGCTGACCATCGAAGCGGCGGCATATTGCGGAATCATAAAGCCGGAGTTCAGACCGGGGTTGGCAACCAGGAATTCAGGTAGTCCGCGGAGTCCCATAATCAGTTGGGAGACACGGCGTTCGGAGATATTTCCCAATTCGGCCAAAGCGATGGCAAGGAAGTCATAAGAGATGGCAAGCGGTTGCCCGTGGAAGTTTCCGCCGGAGATGATCCGGTCTTCATCGGGGAAGATGGTGGGGTTGTCCGTGACGGAATTGATTTCGGTCAATAGTACGGAGGCAACGTAGCGGATGGCGTCTTTCGTGGCACCGTGTACCTGCGGGATGCAGCGGAAGGAGTAGGGATCTTGAACGTGTTCTTTGTGACGTTCGATAAGTTCGCTACCGGCCAGTAGTTTGCGGAAGGCTTCGCCTGTCTCGATTTGTCCCTGATGGGGGCGGATTTGCTGGATACAGTCCATAAACGGGTCGATACGACCATCAAAGGCTTCGAGGGAAAGGGCGGCTATGAGGTCGGCTTTTTTTGAGAGGCGGAAGGCTTTGAGCATAGCGAATACACCGTTGGCACTCATAAATTGGGTGCCGTTAAGCAGGGCCAGTCCTTCTTTACTCATTAGTTTGACGGGTTCCCAGCCGAATTCGTCGAGTACGCTGATGGCTTCGCACTTTTTCCCTTTATAGTAGACATCGCCGACACCGATCAGGGGGAGGAAAAGATTGGCGAGCGGCGCGAGGTCGCCGGAGGCTCCAAGGGAACCGCGGTCATAGACGATGGGCATGACGTCATTGTTGAAGAAGTCGAGGATGCGCTGTACGGTGATTACTTGCACGCCGCTATGTCCCAATGAGAGGGCGTGGGCTTTGAGAAGCATCATCAATTTGATGATGACGGGGCGGATTTCTTCGCCTACGCTGCAAGCATGGCTTTTTATCAGGTTCTCCTGAAGCGTACCGAGTTCGTCAGGAGAAATATTTTTGGTACATAAAGAGCCGAAACCGGTTGTTATACCGTACAGCGGTTCTTCGGAAGAAGCTATTTTGTGGTCGAGGTAGTCGCGACATTTCTGGATGCGCAACTTGGCTTCGGGAGCTAGTTCCAGTTTTAGGTTTTCGTTGATAATTCGTTCGATGATTTCGAAGGTTAATGCTCCGGAACCGATATGATATACATTCTTACTCATACGCGCAGGTCTTGATTTACGGCATCCAACAATTCTTTTTCTCTCCGGCAGGCGGTTTGCTCGATTGTATCGGCTTCGGTTTGCAGTTGGAGGACAAAATCTCTGTCTTTGAGCGAACCGAGGTTGATACGGACGTTCAGCAAGGCTCCCAATACGGCGGAACGGGCGGACATCATGGCTACACAGGCATCTGTGACGGCATTGCGGTTGCCCAGGCGGGCAACATCTGCTATGACGGACATCATATCCAGTGCTTTGCGAGCTACTTCCAACGGAACGAGGGCGGCTTGTTTGGTTGCTTCCTGAATGGCGGCACTTCGGGCGGTTTTCTCTTCGTCGGTTGTTTTAGGAAGTTTGAAGCAGGCAAAGACTTCGTTGTAGGCAGCGGAATCTTTATCGATAAGTGCAATAAATTCGTCCAGCAAACGGAGGGTGATTGTTTGTGCGTGCTGCATTACTTCTTCACTGGCTTCGTATCCCTTTTTTCCTATGGTGAGCCGTGCTACCATTGTGGAAAGGGCGGAAGCCAGCGCTCCATCCAAAGCGGCAATACTACCTCCACCGGGTACAGGGTCGCTGCAAGCTACTTTATCTAAGAAATCTTTTACGGTTAAATCTGCTAACATGGTATTTTGTTTTAAGTGATTAATTGAGTCAACTATTAAGCAACGGGATACAGCATACCGCCTTTAATAGTCATGATTACACAGTTCATGCCTATATAATAAGGTAGAATATGATAGTTGTCGGAATTGAGAACGATAAAATCGCCTTGTTTGCCTACTTCGATGCTTCCGATCCGGTCGGCTCGCTGAAGGGCGGCAGCTCCGTTCAGGGTCAGGGCGGTGATGGTTTCTTCGATACTCATTTTCATATAGATGCAGGCCAGAGCAATGGTCAGCGGGATAGAACCGGAGAAACAACTGCCGGGGTTCAGGTCAGTAGCAAGTGCTACCGCACAGCCGGAGTCAATCATTTCACGACCGCGTGCGTAGGGTTCTTTCAGAGCAAAAGCGGTCAAAGGTAACAGGGTGGCTACCACTCCGGCATCGGCCATTGCACGGATGCCGGCATCGGAAGCGTACAGGAGGTGGTCGGCAGACAGTGCTCCCAGTTCGGCTGCCAGTTCAGCTCCACCGAGGGAGACGATTTCGTCAGCGTGGAGTTTCAACAGAAAGCCGTGTCCCTTGGCTGCCTGAAGCAGGCGGCGGGACTGTTCGATAGAGAAAACGCCTTGTTCGCAAAAGACATCACAACATTCTGCCAGTTCGCCATCACGGACAAGGGGAAGCATTTCACGAATCAGGAAGTCGATGTATTCGTCGCTTCTTCCTGCATATTCTTCGGGAAGGGCATGGGCACCGAGAAAGGTGGAGACTATATCGACACGTTTATGCTCGGTGTTGTTCAGGCTACGCATTACCTTTAGCTGTAATAGTTCGGTTTCCCGATCCAGTCCGTAGCCGCTTTTACCTTCTACGGTGGTTACGCCCATTGTGCTCATTCTTTTCAGAAAGCCTTCAGCTGCTGAACGAAGTTTCAGGAAGTTCATTTGCCGGGTGGCTTTTACGGTGCTTGCAATTCCGCCTCCCCGCTCCATAATCGACATATAGCTTTCGCCGTTCAGACGCCAGGAGAATTCTTCGGAACGTTCGCCGCCAAACACGAAATGGGTATGGGAATCAACGAAGCCGGGCAAAAGGCAGTGTCCGCGAGCGTTATAATGCCAGTAGTGTTGGTAGTAACCGTCGCGGTCTTCGCCACGGTTTTCACCAACGTAGGTGATGATTCCTTTGGTGACTTCCACGGTTCCGTTCTCTATGACTTGCAGTTGGGACATTTCTTCGCCTTTACGGGCGGAAAAGCCGATGGGAGTTACAATACGGGCATTGAATATGATTAGGTTTTCACTCATAAATTATCCGAATTATCTTGGTTTATTCTTGTTTCATTCATCCTGCTTCTTGATCCGTTGTTTTTTATCAGGACAGGTTCCCCTGTAAACATCCGTTCTGATTTGGATTGAATATTCGCTAACATATTTCTTTACCGGCTATTCCATGATACGGGCTTCCAAGACTTGCTGCATGGAAAAGTTTTCGAGTCCGAGATAGTAGGAAGCTGTATCAATCAGGGCTTCCATCGGTACGAGGCCAATGATTTCACTACCGACAATCGTAACACCATAGCGGCGAGCTTCGATACGTACCAGTTCGAAGGCGCGGTAAAGGGCAGTACGGGTATAGTCGGTCATGTTTATGGATACCTGGGTGATGTTTCTCTCCTTTAGCTCCACTCCCATTGCTTTCACATAACGGAGCCCTCCATTGATATGGCGGATATTCTTTGCTATCTTGGTAGCTATTTCCAGATTGTCCGTACTAAGATTGATATTGTAGGCAACGAGCGGCATACGGGCTCCGATGGCGACTGTACCTGCGGTTGGATGACGTTCGGCAGGTCCGAAATCTGGTTGCCACTCGGGTAGTTTGATTTTTTCGGCCATGCCTTCAAATTCTCCTTTACGAACGGAAGCGAGATTTTCCCGATGCGGTGAAGTTGCGGACTTCTCATACAGGAAGACAGGAAGATGATAGATCTCGGCTACTTTTGCGGCTACTTTCTTGGATAGTTCGATGGCTTCTTCCATGCTGGTATTCTTAATCGGGATGAAAGGGATGACATCGACTGCTCCCATACGGGGATGTTGCCCGGTATGCTGATTCAGGTCTATCAAACGGACAGCGACACCGACGGCTTCAACGATTGCTTCGTACAGAGCTTCCGGCTCGCCGACAAGGGTTACAACCAGACGGTTATGATCTTCATCATTACTGTAATCAAGCAGTTTCACTCCAGCCTTAATACGGAAAGGGGCTACTATCTGATCTATTTTCTCTAAATCACGTCCCTCGCTAAAATTGGGGACGCATTCAATAATTTTATTCCAACTCATATCAAATATCTATTATTATAGAGGTTATATTCAACTGGATAACTATATGTTTTACATTAAACAAGTGCTCTTGCCCAATAGTCCTTATATAATCAGGCACGGTTCACACGAGTTTCATACCGAATCACCGCACGGTTTATACTAAACAGCTATATGTTTAAACAGTTCCATATATTATGGGAATTTATTCTCTTATATTAAGAGAATAAATTCCCATAATATATGATACTATTTTCCCACAATATATGGGACTATCTTCTTTATAAGTTCTTCGTCTGCTACATACGGCATTGTTATCTGATAGTCTCTTGCATGGGAATCATTAAATGCTTCGCTTGTCTCCATCGCATGCGGATTACGCGCCCATGAGCGACGGGCTACTCCGCCCATCACATCCCAGAGCATTGCCGAACGAAGTATTTCATCTACCCGTTCGCTACCGTCGCATACCATACCGAAGCCGCCATTGACTGCTTTGCCAATACCGACTCCCCCACCATTGTGCAAAGCTACCAGACTCATCCCACGGGCACAATTTCCGGCAAAGCATTGCACAGCCATATCTGCCATCACATTGCTTCCGTCTTTGATATTCGATGTCTCCCGGAAAGGGGAATCCGTTCCGCTTACATCGTGATGGTCTCGTCCCAGCATGATAGGACCTACTTCTCCCCGGCGGACCATCTCATTGAAACGGAGGGCTATGTTCATTCTCCCAACTGCATCCTGATACAGAATACGTGCCTGTGTACCCACCACGAGCTGATTCTTTTCTGCATCCCGTATCCAGTTGTAATTGTCAAGATCCTGACCGCGCCGATTGACGTCGATACATTCCATAGCTGCGTGGTCTGTTTTTATCAGATCTTCGTGTTTGCCACTCAAGCAAACCCATCTGAACGGACCGTAGCCATAATCAAAGAGTTGGGGTCCCATAATATCTTCAACATAGCTTGGCCAGATAAATCCGTCCTTTTCATCAACACCATTACGGGAGATTTCTTTTACTCCGGCATCGTATATGGCTTTCATGAAGGAGTTTCCATAATCAAAGAAATAAGTTCCACGGGCTACGAGTTTCTTGATAACTTCGAAATGACGATACAAGGATATATCTACCAAGTGACGGAATTGTTCCGGAGATTCGTGAAGAAGGCGTGTGCGTTCTTCAAAAGTTAGTCCGGCAGGGCAGTAACCGCCTTCGTAAACGGCATGACAGGAGGTTTGATCGGATAATAATTCAATAGGAATTCTCTCACGTTCGGCATATTCGAGCAGATCTACGACATTGCCGTGATAGGCTATCGAGCAGGGTTCACGACGTTGCATTGCTTGAGATGCCATCCGGTATGCTTCGGCTATATCCGCAGTCACGTGTCCCACCCATCCCTGGCGGTGGCGGGTTTCAATACGCGAACTATCTACTTCGGCTATGATGGAGACTGCTCCTGCTATCTCCGCCGCTTTGGGTTGTGCGCCGCTCATTCCTCCCAAGCCGGAAGATACAAATAAATGTCCCCGCAGATCCTGATCTTGGGGAATCCCCAGTTTCAATCGCCCGGCATTGAGGAGGGTATTGAAAGTGCCATGCACAATTCCTTGAGGACCGATATACATCCAGCCGCCGGCAGTCATTTGCCCGTAATTGGCAACTCCCATCTGGGCAGCAATATGCCAATCATGTTGATTGTCGAATTGCCCGATCATCATCGAATTGGTTATTATAACGCGGGGAGCATCGGGACGGGAGCGGAAAAGCCCTAATGGATGTCCGGACTCAATAACCAGCGTCTGTTCTTGGGTAAGTTCTTCGAGGTATTGTTTTATCAGTCGATATTGCATCCAGTTTTGGCAGACTTGTCCGGTTTCACCGTAAGTGACTAGTTCGTAGGGATATAATGCTATATCGAAGCAAAGGTTATTGTCAATCATTACCTGAAAAGCTTTGCCTTCAATGCATTGTCCCCGATATTCGTCAATCGGTTTGGCTTTCAGGTCGCCGGCAGGACGGAAACGGTATCCGTAAATCCGCCCGCGAGTGCGTAGCTCTTCCATCAATTCAGGAGCCAATTGTTCGTGCCACTCGGTAGGAATATAACGCAAAGCGTTTTTTAATGCAGTGATTGTCTGCGCCGGGGTAAGTGTATAACCACGGTCGGGAGCTCTCCGGATACCTTCTACAAAATCCGGATAAGGAGGTAGTGTGTTGCCAAGAGTTATTCTCATAATAAACAGAATTAAGGATTACAAACTGTAAGCAATACAGTCTTATAACTCTTCGCGAGATAGAAAAAAAGAAGATAAAAGACAAGAGATTTGACAGATTTATTATCAGAAAGGTATTATTACATTTACAGTTTGATAGAAGAACAAGACACAAGCGATGTCAAAACTCTCTTATGCTTTTATACAGGCACGAATACAGGCCGTTTTGTCAAAACAGATAGATAACCCTTTCACTGAAGTAGATAGCAGGGTTGGCATTACGTTAAATTGCAAAACTATCATTAAAACGAATGGCGGAGCTTCACTAAAGCTAAAAATAGACTTTTCATTAAAATGAATGGAAGGATCGTTGGTAAAAACCCTTTCATTAAAATAAAAGAGAATCTTTAGTAAAGCAAATAGCAGCCCTTTCTAAAATCAACGCTATGAAATCGGTGGAATTTGTATAACTAGCGTAACCCGCATCTCAATAATATCATTATATAGATGATTGTATTATTGATAGGGCTTTTCATACGATACCAACCGCAATTAATGGAATTATTTCTTTTGTTTATTCTGCAACTCTAACAGATATTTAAAAGTATGCTTTGCCTCCTGACTATCATCTTTCAAATATGCTTGTTTCAGTTCCGGATAATTCTTCAATAATTGCAGCATTCTATCTTTCCCCAGAAAGTCGACTTTTCCCGTTTCCCCATTCAATTCATAGCAAACACGTTTTGTAACCAGACTTGAAGCGGCAAGAGCATCGCCTATATTTCCTCCTAGTTTTACATCATCTTCTTCCACAAAGTTGCCTCCGATGACTGATCCTAAAGGCATCGCACAAAAATAGATGTTTTTGCCTAACTGAACGGCAGGAGCATACCATGCTCCAAAACGCAATTTCTTATAGCGCAACTTACGACAGTTCAAATATAAATTTCCTTTTTCGTCACGCACAGCAAAACAACGCTTCTTCAAACGCCGGCACATCGACTCGTCATCACCGGCCGTTATCCGGTAATCAGCCCCTCCTGTTAATACAATCTGATTTCTGGAACGTTTTTCTACACGCAACACAGCAGTGGTATCGCCATGTTGAGTCAGCAACTCTTTCAGGTTGGAATAAATAATATTCTGCGCAATTAACGGAAGGCTAATCACGCTTATCAGCAAACATAAGATACATCCTTTCTTCATAAGCATCCTCCTTTCCTGTCTAACGCCTTTTCGAGTGGAAAGTTATAAATTTTAGCGGATAAATGCAAGAATGAGAAAAGAAATATTGAAAATTTCTTCCAGCTAACAACAACATTATCAAGACGAGTTATAATCCAAGCCCACACATCTTCCTACTTCCGTTAATAAACAGTAAATCTACTCTTGACAAAAACAAGCTCCTATCCCGACCGTTATGAATTATATTACCTTTGCACAAAAGATTTAAATTTGTCATGGAAAAACTAGAACAGATCATTACCACATATCAGCAAATCATTCAGAAAACAGAACTGGAGTTACAAAATGCACGAAAACGTATCTATTATATAAGTCTTCTTCGACTTATCTTATTCGTAGGAGCCGTAGCAAATGCCATTATTTTTGGGTCTGACGGTTGGCTATGCCTCTCTGCATTCGCTATCCTACCCTTTATCTTATTCATTTGGTTAGTAAAACGCCATAATTTCTGGTTCTACCGAAAAGACTTTCTGAAAAAGAAAATAGAAATCAACGAGCAGGAACTACGTGCCATACAATATGATTTTTCCGATTTTGACGATGGAAAAGAATTCATTAACCCGTCTCACCTCTACACTCTTGATCTGGATGTATTTGGCGAACACTCTCTTTTCCAATATATCAACCGCACCGCAACCCCTATCGGCAAGCAACATCTCGCAAATTGGTTCAATGCACATCTGGAGAATAAAGAAGCTATTGACCACCGCCAGGAAGCCATCCGGGAACTCTCCACCGATTTGGAATATCGCCAACAAATCCGCTTACTCGGATTACTCTATAAAGGAAAACCTGCCGATACCACCGAAATCAAAGAATGGGCAGCCAGTCCGAGTTATTATCGAAAACGTACGCTCCTGCGTATCCTCCCAATAGCAGTTACCGTCATTAATTTCTTATGTATAAGTCTAGCCATTTTAGGCATTATCTCGGCTAACATCGCAGGAGGAGTATTTGTCAGCTTTGTATTATTCAGTACTATTTTCTCTAAAGGAATCACTAAACTGCAAACAACCTACGGAGAAAAGCTGCAGATTCTTTCGACATACGCTGACCAAATTCTGCTCACTGAACAAAAAGAAATGCACAGTCATATACTGCAAGAGTTAAAAACGGACCTTACAAGTCAAAATCAAACCGCTTCTCAAGCAGTCCGCCAGCTTTCTAAACTGATGAACGCACTCGACCAACGAAGCAATCTGCTCATGAGTACTATACTCAACGGACTGATATTTTGGGAGCTACGACAGGTGATGCGAATCGAGAAGTGGAAAGAGATTCATGCATCCGACCTACCCCGATGGATAGAAACAATCGGAGAAATAGATGCCTATTGTTCCCTGGCAACATTCGCATATAACCATCCGGATTATATTTACCCCACTATCGCTGCTCAATCTTTCCACCTACAAGCTGAAGCCTTGGGGCATCCCCTAATGGATCGCAACCAATGTGTGCGTAACGGAATAGACATTGAAAAACGTCCTTTCTTTATTATAATCACAGGCGCCAATATGGCAGGCAAGAGTACTTATTTACGTACTGTAGGAGTAAACTATCTACTGGCATGTATAGGAGCTCCCGTTTGGGCAAAGCAAATGAAAATATATCCGGCCCGTCTCGTTACCAGCCTTCGAACCAGTGATTCCCTAGCTGACAACGAATCTTATTTCTTTGCAGAACTCAAGCGACTTAAATTAATCATAGACAAACTTGAAGCCGGGGAAGAGCTTTTCATCATCCTTGATGAAATACTGAAAGGCACCAACTCCATGGACAAACAGAAAGGCTCTTTCGCCCTTATCAAACAATTCATGCACATGAACGCCAACGGTATCATCGCCACCCATGACTTGTTATTAGGGACTTTAATAGAGTCCTTCCCACAAAATATCCGAAATTACTGTTTCGAAGCCGACATTACCAACAATGAACTCACCTTCTCATATCAAATGAGAAACGGAGTTGCTCAAAACATGAACGCCTGCTTCTTAATGAAAAAAATGGGGATCGCCGTCATTAACGACTAATCCCCATCTTCGTATGAAAATCAAAGTTATCTTTTACAGTAACATCTAAAACCTGTTTTATTTAGTAGCAGCAAACTCAATATAAAGTTTCAAACTGCATAGTTTTAATGTGTCGGAAAAAACAAAGTCAAACAGGTGTTATAGATATATACTTATTGTATTTTACTTTTCGACAAAAAAGCGACTATCGCAGAAGCTTTTTCATTAGTGAAATACTGCACCGATGTTATTGGCTGATACGTGTAAGGTACAAATTGGAATAACTGTACAGCTGCAAACTTTTTATCAGCAGAAAGTATCACATCCATACGTATATTACCACTAGCCTCGCTTTTTATTTTCGAATCAGCGGAGAATGAACCCGAATTTACAAGATTTTTCAAAGCATCCATATGCTTCAAATCAAAGAATACACTATGCTCTTTAGCCACACTTTTTGTTGGTAAATAAACAACCTCCTTTGATTTCCAGAAAAGACGGAAAATTCCGATAAGGAATAAACCTGTCCCCAAAACCATCAAAGCCATACTGGTTGTAGAAGACTTGTCATCCAATTCGAATGTTGAAGCAAAAGCTAAAATACCAATCAATAACATAACAGAAGAGATTAAAACTCCTGAAACACTTATGCGTTTAGCGATATCGGGGTGTGTAGATGCGAATATAGTAGCATCAATCGTTTGAGTAGTTGCCATAATATTTAAAGTTTAATTTATTAGTAAAAATATAAAGATAAAAAGAAGTAGTATCACCAGTATACAGAAGATACCAGTAACCACAAAATAAACAATACCAATAAATATACTGCTAAATAATTATACGCCTCAAGGTGTATACATAGTATTCACTCGATGGCTGGCAATAATAGGAAGTTGTTGTATCATAAATCCGCCCCCAGTGTTGTGATAGTGAGCTATCACGATCAGCACAACCTTGTAGCGCATTCTTTAAAGAAAAGAAATATTCTCCAAGCTGTACACGTTGAATACGTGTCACAGATATTTGATGGCTCTGCAAATTGGTCAATTCAGCCACAGGCTTACCCGGAAGATCGGGTGCACAGATTTCCCCACGCTGCCCCATAGCATATGTAATATCACACCCCTGCTTATCCACCATTCTTTCGGTAGAGACATTGCCTGCTATGCTATGAAAAGCAACTGTCAGCAACAGAAACAATATTACCTTTACAAATTTTGCCATATTCACCTGCAAATATAACAGATTCTCTCTATGAAAAGTTTAATTAGGATATATTTTAATGTATCTTAGTATTAATAAACGGCAGACAAACAAAAAAGGCTACCTTCGAAGGTAGCCTTTTTTATATCTATAAGAATAACTGTAAAATTATTCAGCCGATTCAGCTTTTGGTTCTTCAGCCTTAGGAGCTTCAGTTGCAGGAGCTTCAACAGCAGCAGGAGCAGCTTCAGCAGCTTTTTTCGAACGACGAGTACGAGTAGCTTTCTTAGCAACTTTTTCCTTAGCCATGTTTTCATTGTAGTCAACCAACTCAATAAAGCACATTTCTGCGTTGTCACCCAAACGGTTACCAGTCTTGATAATACGAGTATAACCACCCGGACGATCAGCAATCTTAACAGAGATTTCTTTGAACAACTCTGTTACTGCAATCTTATCTTGCAAGTTGCTAAATACAACACGACGAGAGTTCGTAGTATCTTCTTTAGACTTAGTAATCAAAGGCTCAACAAACTTCTTCAAAGCTTTCGCCTTTGCAACAGTCGTAGTGATTCTTTTGTGCTTGATCAAAGAGCAAGCCATGTTAGATAACATAGCGCTTCTATGAGAAGCAGTACGACCTAAATGATTGAATTTTTTATTATGTCTCATTTTTTATTCTTTATCTAATTTATATTTAGAAATGTCGGTTCCAAACGACAGATTCAGACTTTCCAGCAAATCATCAAGCTCGGTAAGCGATTTCTTTCCGAAGTTTCTGAATTTCAGCAGGTCAGTTTTGTTGAATTGTACCAAGTCGCCGAGAGTTTCTACGTCAGCAGCCTTCAAGCAATTGAGGGCACGAACTGACAAGTCCATATCAACGAGTTTAGTTTTCAACAGCTGACGCATGTGCAAAACTTCTTCATCAAACTCTTCATTGCCGTCAGTATCATTACTTTCAAGCGTGATCTTCTCGTCAGAGAACAACATGAAGTGATAAATCAGAATTTTTGCAGCTTCTTTCAGCGCTTCTTTCGGGTGTATAGAACCGTCGGTACTAATTTCAAGCACTAGCTTTTCGTAGTCAGTCTTCTGTTCTACACGGAAGTTTTCTACAGCATACTTGACATTACGTATCGGTGTATAAATAGAGTCGATTGGAATTACATTAACATCCGTGCAATACTCGCGATTTTCATCAGCAGGTACATAACCACGACCTTTGTTAATGGTAATATCAATCTGCATAGTTGACTTAGAATCTAAATGACAAATAACTAATTCCGGATTTAACACTTCAAATCCAGTCAAATACTTACCTATGTCACCTGCTTTAAATTCACTGGAATTCTCGACAGTGATGCTCACTTTTTCGCTCTCGAACTCTTCAACTACTTGCTTGAATCTCACTTGTTTCAGATTCAAGATAATGTTGGTAACATCCTCTTTTACTCCAGGTACACTAGAAAATTCATGCTCCACACCATCGATTCTGATAGTAGTGATAGCAAAACCCTCTAATGAAGAAAGAAGGATACGGCGTAATGCATTACCTACAGTAATACCAAAACCCGGTTCCAACGGACGGAATTCGAATTTACCGAATCTGGAGTCCGCCTCCAACATTAATACTTTATCAGGTTTTTGAAATGCTAATATCGCCATGAAATTAATTATTATTTAGAATACAATTCAACGATCAAATGTTCTTTAATGTTCTCAGGAATGTCTGCTCTTTCAGGTATGTGCAACATTTTACCAACCTTTGAAGCCTCGTCCCATTCCAACCAAGCATACTTGCTGTGATTGAAACCTGCAAGAGAATTAGCAATTACTTCCAAAGACTTAGATCTTTCACGAACACCAATCAATTGTCCTGGTTTTACTGCAAATGAAGGAATGTTTACTACTTCACCATCTACAGTGATGTGCTTGTGACTAACCAACTGACGAGCAGCAGCACGTGTAGGAGCAATACCCAAACGGAATACTACGTTGTCAAGACGGCCTTCCAGCAATTGAAGAAGTACCTCACCGGTAATACCTTTAGCAGTAGCTGCTTTTTCAAACAAATTGCGGAATTGTTTTTCTAAAACTCCATAGGTGTATTTAGCTTTCTGTTTTTCACGAAGTTGCACACCGTATTCAGAAGTTTTTCTTTTTCTTGAATTACCATGTTGTCCGGGAGGATAGTTCTTCTTTGACAAAACTTTGTCAGCTCCAAAGATTCCTTCACCGAATTTACGGGCGATTCTCGATTTTGGTCCAGTATATCTAGCCATTTCTTTTAAATATTTAATTGTTTATTCATGAACTCAATTTGTTGCAGCCGCGATTACAGAGAGAAATTAATGTAATCCAAAAACAAAATCAAGATCATTGTGTAAGTTAAAGGTAAATTAAACTCTACGTCTTTTCGGAGGACGACAACCATTATGTGGAAGCGGAGTCACGTCAATGATTTCAGTAACTTCGATACCAGCACCGTGGATAGTTCTAATAGCAGACTCACGTCCGTTACCTGGACCCTTCACATATGCTTTTACCTTTCGCAGGCCAAGATCGAATGCAATCTTTGCACAATCCTGGGCAGCCATCTGAGCTGCATAAGGAGTATTCTTTTTAGAACCTCTAAATCCCATTTTACCAGCAGATGACCAAGAGATAATCTGCCCTTCACTATTTGCAAGAGAAACAATAATATTGTTGAAAGATGAATGAACATGCAACTGTCCATTAGCGTCTACTTTCACATTTCTCTTTTTAGCTGCAACTGTTTTTTTTGCCATATCAACAATTATTATTTAGTAGCTTTTTTCTTATTAGCAACGGTTTTCTTTCTACCCTTACGAGTACGTGCATTGTTCTTAGTGCTCTGACCTCTAACAGGCAGACCAATACGGTGACGTACACCACGATAGCAACCAATATCCATTAATCGCTTAATGTTCAATTGGATTTCAGAACGAAGATCACCTTCTACTTTATACTCTGCACCGATAATCTCACGAATCTTAGCAGCTTGATCATCTGTCCAGTCTTTAACCTTCAGATCTTTATCTACACCAGCTTTATCTAAAATTTTTGCTGAACTACTGCGACCTATTCCATATACATAGGTCAACGCAATTTCACCTCTTTTGTTCTGAGGTAAATCTACACCAACTATTCTTATAGCCATATACTAAATTATTTTTTTTGCAAAAATAACAAATTATCCTTGACGTTGTTTATACTTAGGATTTTTCTTGTTAATAACATACAAACGGCCATTACGTCTAACGATCTTACATTCTGGCGTGCGTTTCTTTAATGATGCTCTTACTTTCATATCTTATTTTATTTATATCTAAACACAATTCTTCCTTTCGATAAGTCGTAAGGAGACATTTCGACTCTCACTTTATCTCCCGGCAGGATCTTGATGTAATGCATCCTCATCTTGCCTGAAATATGTGCGGTAATCTCATGTCCGTTTTCTAATTCAACACGAAACATTGCATTTGACAATGCTTCAACTATAACTCCATCTTGTTCTATTGCAGATTGCTTTGCCATATTATATTGCTTTATCTCCTAAAACTTCTTCTATGAATTTGAATGAAGACAAAATATCAGCTTCACCAGCTCCAACAGCTATCGTATGCTCAAAATGTGCAGCACATTTACGATCTCTGGTCCTCACAGTCCATCCGTCACTTTCCATTATCACTTGTCGGTCTCCCAATGTTATCATCGGCTCTATCGCTATGCAAAGGCCTCTTTTCATCAATGGTCCATATCCTCTTTTACCATAGTTAGGAACCTGAGGATCTTCGTGCATCTCTTTACCGATGCCATGGCCAACAAACTCACGCACTACACCATAAGAATGAGACTCACAATATTGCTGAATAGCATATCCGATATCACCAATTCTTTTACCTTGCACTGCGTTCTGGATGCCAATATATAACGCTTCTTTAGTTACCTTCAACAAGTTACGAATCTCTTCGTCTACCTCTCCTACACAAAAAGTATAAGCAGAATCACCACAGAAACCATTCATGTAAGTTCCGCAATCCACTGATACGATATCACCATCTTTCAGTACGATATCCCCTGGGATTCCATGTACCACCTGTTCGTTGACAGAAGTACAAAGAGATGCGGGAAATGGTTCTCCATATTGATTCGGAAATCCTTTGAAAGTTGGAGTTGCCCCATGATCTCTAATGAACTCTTCAGCAACTTTATCCAACTCACGTGTAGTTACACCAGGCTTCACCAGTTTGGCAACCTCTGCAAGAGTTTTACCAACAAGCAGGTTACTCTGACGGAGCAATTCTATTTCATCTTCTGTTTTAAGAAATATCATTTCTAATCTAAAGAATTAATATGCCGCTACACCAGCGCGTCCTTTAATACGACCAGATTTCAACAGACCATCATAGTGTCTCATCAACAAATGACTTTCAACCTGTTGCAGAGTATCAAGAACAACACCTACAAGAATTAACAAAGATGTACCGCCGAAGAATTGAGCGAATCCTGCTTGCACTCCGAATACACCGGCAAAAGCAGGCATAATAGCAACTAAAGCCAAGAAGAAAGAACCCGGCAAAGTGATACGAGACATTATATCATCAATATACTCTGCTGTTTTCTTTCCCGGTTTAATACCAGGGATGAAACCATTATTTCTCTTCATATCCTCAGCCATCTGAGTCGGATTAATTGTAATTGCAGTATAGAAATACGTAAATAATATAATCATTACCGCAAAGACAAAATTATACCAGAAACTTGTATGATCTGTAAACGCATGCAAGAAACCGCCTGCATCATTTACATTTGAAAAACCGATAAATGTAATTGGAATAAACATGATTGCCTGAGCAAAGATGATAGGCATAACACCGGCAGCATTCACCTTTAAAGGGATATACTGTCTAGCACCACCATATTGCTTGTTACCAACGATTCTTTTTGCATACTGTACAGGAATCTTTCTTGTACCTTGCACCAAAAGAATAGCAGCGCCAATCACTAATAATAAGAATACGATTTCAATTATAAACATAATCAGACCACCGCTCTTATTTGCTACTCTGGACACAACTTCTTGCAACAAAGCATCAGGGAAACGAGCGATAATACCAATCAAGATGATAAATGAAATACCGTTACCAATACCTTTATCAGTAATTCTTTCACCAAGCCACAAAATAAACATACTACCTGCTGCCAAAATAATGGTAGAGGTAACCATAAACAGAGTCCAATCTAATGAAGCATTTAAGGAAGGGCCAGCCTGCATTTTAAGATTGAGCAAATAAGAAGGGGCCTGAACTAACAATATAGCAATCGTCAAGTAACGAGTATATTGATTCATTTTTCTTCTGCCGCTCTCACCTTCGCGTTGCAACTTCTGGAAATACGGTACAGCGATTCCCAATAACTGGATTACGATAGATGCAGAGATATAAGGCATGATTCCTAATGCAAAAATAGAGGCATTAGAAAATGCTCCTCCAGAGAACATATTTAACAAGGCTAAAAGGCCTTCACTTGTTTGTTCGTGCAATTTCGCCAGCATCGCCGGATTGATACCCGGTAATACGACATACGATCCGAAACGGTAAATTGCCACGAACAATATGGTGATGAGGATCCGCTGTCTCAGATCCTCAATCTTCCATATATTCTTTAATGTTTCAATAGCTTTTCTCATTGAATCAGAGTTTTACTACAGTTCCACCAGCAGCTTCGATAGCAGCAGTTGCAGTCTTAGAGAATGCATGAGCTTCTACTTCCAGCTTGTTAGTCAGAGTTCCGTTACCCAATACTTTTACCAACTGATTTGAAGAAATAAATCCTGCTTCGATAAAGTCGTTTACACCAACTTTTGTCAAGCTCTTAGCTTCAGCAAGTTTCTGGATAGTATCCAGATTGATAGCTTTATATTCAACACGATTGATATTCTTGAAACCAAATTTAGGAACTCGACGTTGAAGAGGCATCTGACCACCTTCAAAACCGATTTTCTTAGAGTATCCAGATCTTGATTTAGCTCCTTTATGACCTCTTGTAGAAGTACCACCTAAGCCAGAACCAGCACCACGTCCAATTCTTTTTCTTGTCTTAGTAGATCCCTCAGCAGGTTTTAAATTACTTAAGTTCATATTGTAATTTCGTTTTATTATTCAACAAATAATTACTTAACAATGGCAACCAAGTGTTTTACTTTATCTACCATTCCAAGAATTGAAGGAGTGCTTTCGTGTTCAACCACACGGTTCAGTTTACGAAGTCCCAGTGCGTCAAGAGTTCTTTTCTGATCAGCTGGAGCACCAATTCTACTTTTAACTTGTTTAATCTTTATAGTTGACATATCTCCTCCTTATCCTCTAAATACTTTTTCAACACTAATACCTCTGTTCTGAGCAACCATTCTTGCATCACGCATTTCACTCAAAGCTTCAATTGTAGCTTTAACAAGGTTATGCGGATTCGAAGAACCTTTAGATTTAGCCAAAACGTCAGTAACACCAACACTTTCCAATACAGCACGCATAGCACCACCAGCTACAACACCGGTTCCGTGAGATGCAGGTTTGATGAATACTTCAGCACCACCAAATCTAGCTGATTGTTCATGAGGAACAGTACCTTTTAAAATAGGTACTTTCACCAGATTCTTTTTAGCTGACTCAACACCTTTAGCGATAGCAGCTGTTACTTCACCTGCTTTACCAAGTCCCCAACCAATGATACCTTCTTCGTTACCTACAACAACGATTGCAGAGAAACTAAAAGTTCTACCACCTTTGGTAACTTTAGTAACACGATTAATAGCAACTAATCTATCTTTCAGTTCTATATCGTTAGTAATCTTAACTCTATTATTAACTCCTGCCATAATGATTAAAATTTAAGTCCACCGTTACGAGCAGCATCAGCTACTTCTTTTACTCTCCCATGATACAAGTAACCATTACGGTCGAAAACAACAGTAGTTATACCTGCTTCCTGAGCCTTTTTAGCAATCATTTCACCAACTTTAGCAGCTTGTTCTTTTTTAGCGACTTTCTCAGTCAAACCTAAAGAAGAAGCAGCAGCCAGTGTCTTACCAGAAAGATCATCGATAATCTGGACATAAATTTGCTTGTTACTTCTAAATACACTCATACGCGGACATTCAGTAGTACCTGAAATTTTGTTGCGTACTCTATATTTGATCTTAACTCGTCTTTCTATTTTTGTTGTCATAATAATCTAATTTTATATGAATTACTTAGCGCCGGCTGATTTACCAGACTTTCTACGAATTACTTCGCCAACAAACTTAATACCTTTACCCTTGTATGGTTCAGGCTTACGGAAAGAACGTATTTTAGAGCAAACTTGACCAAGCAATTGTTTGTCACACGATTCCAATATAATAAGAGGATTCTTATTTCTTTCAGACTTCGTTTCAACTTTTACCTCAGCAGGTAATTGAATGAAAATATTGTGTGTATAACCTAAAGCCAGCTCAATGATGTTACCTTGGTTTGAAGCACGATAACCTACACCTACAAGTTCCAGTTCTTTCTTGTAACCTTCAGATACGCCCACAACCATGTTGTGAACCAATGAACGATACAAACCGTGGAAAGCATGTTTCTGCTTCGGGTTATCAAGCATTTCTTTATCGTTTTCTGTTAAAGTTACGTGTCCGTCTTCAATAGTAACATTGATAGCAGGATTCACATATTGGCTCATTTCGCCTTTGGGTCCCTTTACGGTAACCACATTATCCTTCAGAGTGATTGTCACTCCAGCAGGGATACTAATGGGTAATTTTCCTATTCTTGACATTCTAATTCCTCCTAATTAATATACATAACACAAGACTTCACCACCGATTTTCAGTTCTGCAGCCTCTTTGTTAGTCATTACACCTTTGGAAGTAGATATTATAGCAATACCCAGCCCATTAATAACACGCGGCATATCTTTGTAACCAGTATACTTACGCATACCCGGAGAAGATATTCTTTCTAACTTTTTGATTGCGTTAACTTTGTTAACAGAATCATACTTCAAGGCAACCTTAATAGTTCCTTGAGGACCATCTTCTACAAACTTATAATTAAGGATGTAGCCTTTTTCAAAAAGAATCTTAGTGATTTCTTTTTTCAAATTCGAAGCGGGAACTTCAACAACTCTGTGCTTTGCACCAATCGCGTTCCGCAACCTCGTTAAATAATCTGCTATTGGATCAGTCATATAAAAATAAATTAAATTAATCAGGACTACCCTGACAATATTTAAACAATAATTACCAGCTTGCTTTTTTTACGCCTGGGATCAGTCCGTTAGATGCCATCTCACGGAATTGAATTCTCGAAATTCCGAATTGACGAATATAACCTTTAGGACGACCAGTCAGTTTGCAACGGTTGTGCATACGAATTGGATTAGAATTCTTTGGCAACTCTTGCAACTTCTGTGCAGCTTCGAAAGCATCAGCAGGATCACCTGTTCTTACGATTTGCTTCAAAGCAGCTCTTTTCTCGGCGTATTTGGCTACTAATTTAGCACGCTTTACTTCACGTGCTTTCATTGATTCCTTTGCCATATCTATTAGTCTTTTTTAGCGTTTTTAAAAGGTAAACCGAATTCCTTCAGCAAAGCATAACCTTCTTCATCTGTTTCCGCAGAGGTTACAAAGGTAATATTCATTCCGAGAATTCTTGTAATACTATCGATATTTATTTCAGGGAAAATGATTTGTTCCTGAATACCAAGGGTATAGTTACCTTTACCATCAAACTTACTTTCGATACCTTTGAAGTCACGAATACGAGGAAGAGCTACACGAACCAATTTTTCAAGGAATTCGTACATTCTTTCACGACGTAAAGTTACCATAACACCAATCGGCATTTTTTTACGCAACTTAAAGTTTGCGATATCTTTACGAGAAATGGTAGCTACAGCTTTTTGACCTGTAATAGCTGTCATTTCATTGATTGCTACTTCGATAATCTTCTTATCAGCAACAGCCATACCTAATCCCTGATTGATTACAATCTTCTTAAGTACGGGTATCTGCATTGTAGAAGAATACTGGAACTGTGATTTCAATGCAGGTGCTATACGCTCTGCATATTCTTTCTTAAGACTAGCAGTATTACTCATTACTTAATCTCCTCTCCTGATTTTTTAGAATAACGCACTAAAGTTCCTTCCGAACTCTTTTTTCTCCCAATACGCGTTGCTTTACCAGTTTTTGGATCAACCGGGTTCAAGTTTGAAATGTGGATAGAAGCTTCTTGCTTCACAATACCACCTTGTGGATTCTTTGCATTCGGCTTTGTGCTTTTAGATACCATATTGATACCTTCAACAAATGCACGTCCTTCTTTAACAAGAACCTTCAATACACGACCAGTTTTGCCCTTATCTTCACCAGCATTTACGTAAACTGTGTCGCCTTTTTTAATATGTAATTTACTCATTACTTAAATCTTTTACAAATTAAAGTACCTCAGGCGCAAGTGACACAACTTTCATGTTTGTAGCACGAAGTTCTCTTGCTACAGGACCGAAAATACGACTACCTCTAATTTCACCTGCATTATTCAACAACACGCAAGCATTATCATCAAAACGTATATAAGAACCATCAGGACGACGGATTTCTTTCTTTGTACGTACAATCAAAGCCTTTGATACTGCACCTTTTTTAACATCACTAGAAGGGATAACGCTCTTCACTGAAACTACAATGACATCCCCCACTGAAGCATAACGACGACCTGTCCCCCCCAAAACGCGGATACACAACGCCTCTTTCGCTCCACTGTTATCACATACTGTAAGTCTGGATTCTACTTGTATCATAATTACTTAGCTCTTTCAATTATTTCTACTAATCTCCATCTTTTAGTCTTGCTCAAAGGACGAGTTTCCATGATGCTTACAGTATCACCGATATTGCATTCATTCTTTTCATCGTGAGCATGGTACTTCTTCGTTTTGCTAACGAACTTACCATATATAGGGTGTTTTTCCTTAAATTTGGCAGCAACTGTGATGGTCTTGTCCATCTTATTGCTCAACACAACCCCTGTTCTTTCTTTTCTTAAATTTCTTGCTTCCATCAAGCTGATCATTTATTGTTAAGTTCTCTTTCGCGCAATTCTGTTTTCATACGCGCAATAGTCCTGCGTAATTGTTTGATTTGAGCAGGATTTTCCAAAGGAGAAATAGAATGATTAATAACCATTTGGTTATAATTAGCTGTTTCCGCCTCTACTCTTTCTACTAAATCATTAGTAGTCATTTCTTTAATTTCTGCAATTTTCATAACACTTACGCATTTTGATTTTGAATATCATAATCACGTCTTACGACAAACTTCGTTGTAATAGGAAGCTTTTGAGCAGCTAAGCGCAATGCTTCTTTCGCGATTTCGTAAGATACTCCTTCAGCTTCAATAATGATTCTACCTGGAGTTACAGGAGCCACAAATCCCTCTGGAGCACCTTTACCTTTACCCATACGTACATCGGCAGGTTTTCTAGTGATCGGTTTATCCGGGAATATACGGATCCAGATCTGTCCTTGACGTTGCATATATCTTGTTACTGCAATACGAGCAGCTTCGATCTGACGGCCTGTAATCCACTTAGTCTCCAAAGCCTTTATGCCAAAAGAACCAAAGGCCAGCTGGTTGCCTCTCTGGGCATTACCTTTCTGACGGCCTTTTTGTTGTCTTCTGAATTTTGTCTTTTTCGGTTGTAACATAGTTTCCTAAAATTCAAATTCGTTTAGCGATTATTTTTCTTTCTTTTGAAGTTCTTTCCGCCGTTGTTTCCACTATTGTTTCCACGACCACTTTCTTTGCTTTGTGTAAAGTTCGGAGCCAATTCTTTCTTACCAAACACTTCACCTCTACAAATCCAAACTTTGATACCAAGAAGACCTACTTTAGTCAATGCTTCTGCATGACAGTAGTCGATATCAGCTCTGAAAGTGTGCAACGGAGTTCTTCCTTCTTTATACATTTCAGAACGAGCCATTTCAGCTCCATTCAAACGTCCTGAAATCTGAATTTTGATACCTTCAGCACCCATACGCATTGTGTTTGCGATAGCCATCTTGATGGCACGGCGATAGGCAATTTTACCTTCAACCTGGCGAGCGATGTTGTTAGCAACAATCACAGCATCCAGTTCCGGTCTCTTCACTTCAAAGATATTGATTTGAATATCTTTGTCGGTAACCTTCTTCAACTCCTCTTTTAACTTATCAACTTCTTGGCCACCTTTACCGATAATAATACCCGGGCGAGCAGTGCAAACAGTAATAGTAACGAGCTTCAGCGTACGTTCAATTACGATTCTTGATACACTTGCTTTTGCAAGTCTTGCATTAAGATATTTACGGATTTTGCTATCTTCCAGCAAAGAATCACCGTAATCATTTCCACCATACCAGTTAGAATCCCATCCTCTGATAATTCCTAAACGGTTGCTTATTGGATTAACTTTTTGTCCCATCTACCTTAATTTTGATCTTCGTTATTACTTTTAGCACCAACGAACAATGTTACGTGATTTGAACGTTTGCGAATTCTATAACCTCTACCCTGTGGTGCCGGTCTCATTCTTTTGAGTGTAGCTCCACCATCAACAAAAATCTGTGTTACGAACAATTCGCCACTTTCTGCTTTACGTTCGTTTTTCTGTTCCCAGTTAGCAATTGCAGAGCGAAGCAATTTTTCCACTCTTGCAGCAGCTTCTTTTGAAGAAAATTTCAAAACACCAAGTGCTCTGTTCACTTCCATACCACGGATCATGTCTGCAACCAGACGCATCTTACGTGGAGAAGTAGGAACATTTTGCAATTTTGCAAAATACATGGTCTTAAGGGCTTCTTTTCTTTTTTCAGCCGATATTTTTTTTCTTGCTCCCATTATTATTTATTACTTTATTATTTCAAATAAATCCTGTTATCTTTTCTTGTTACCAGCGTGTCCTCTGAATGTACGAGTTGGAGCAAATTCGCCCAACTTGTGTCCTACCATATTCTCGGTAACATAAACAGGAATAAATTTATTTCCATTGTGAACTGCAACTGTATGGCCTACAAAATCAGGCGAAATCATTGAAGCTCTGGCCCAAGTCTTTACTACGACTTTCTTACCTGATTCATTCATGGCAAGAATTCTCTTTTCAAGCTTAACGTTAATATATGGACCTTTTTTTAATGAACGACTCATAGTTTACTCAATTAATCAGATTACTTTTTTCTTCTCTCAATAATGTACTTAGACGATTGTTTCTTAGGAGCTCTAGTCTTAAGTCCCTTAGCATACAATCCCTTACGTGATCTTGGGTGACCTCCGGAAGCACGTCCTTCACCACCACCCATCGGGTGATCAACCGGGTTCATTACAACACCACGGTTACGAGGACGACGTCCTTGCCAACGAGAACGTCCTGCTTTACCTGAACTTTCCAATCCATGATCAGAGTTACCTACACTACCGATAGTAGCTTTACAAGTGCTAAGAATCTGTCTAACCTCACCTGAAGGCAACTTAATTACACAATACTTACCCTCACGAGAAGTCAACTGAGCAAAGTTACCAGCTGAACGAACCAGAGCAGCACCCTGTCCCGGACGTAATTCGATATTGTGAATCACAGTACCCACCGGAATGTTTTGAAGAGGAAGAGCATTACCAATCTCTGGCGCTGCTGTTTCACCTGACATCAGAGTCGCACCAACTTGCAATCCATTGGGAGCAATAATATATCTTTTTTCTCCATCAGCATAAAATAACAGAGCGATACGAGCCGAACGATTCGGGTCGTATTCGATTGTTTTAACTACTGCTGGAACACCGTCCTTATTTCTCTTGAAATCAACAATTCTAATCACCTTTCTATGACCGCCACCAATGTAGCGCATAGTCATCTTACCTTCGCTGTTACGACCACCAGATGATTTCTTACCATATACAAGAGACTTTTCTGGTACTGATGCAGTAATTTCTTCGAAAGTACCAATAATTTTATGTCTTTGCCCCGGTGTTGTGGGCTTAAATTTACGTACTGCCATTTTTATTAAATATTGCTATAAAAATCAATAGTATCTCCTTCTTTCAATGTCACGATTGCTTTTTTGAAAGCATTCGTACGACCATTGATGATACCTGCTTTGGTATAACGGCTCTTATTCTTGCCAGCATACTTCACAGTATTCACATCAACTACAGTAACATTATAAAGAGCTTCAATTTCCTTCTTAATTTCCAGTTTGTTAGCTTCAGGACGTACAACAAAGCCGAAACGATTCAGCTTATCTGTGATTGCAGTCATTTTCTCTGTTACCAACGGTTTAATAATAATTCCCATTATTTAAGCCTCCTTTTTAAATTAAGATATTGTCAATAGCCTTCAGAGAGTTTTCTGTAAGCACAACAACCCCAGCATTCAATACTCTGTAAGTATTTAATCCTGAGATAGTCTGTACATTAGCACCCTCAATGTTACGAGCTGACAAATATACGTTTTTATTTGCTTCCGGTAAAATTACAAGTAGCTTTTTATCGGAAACTTTAAGATTTTTTGTCATTGCAACGAAATCTTTTGTCTTAGGAGCTTCAAATGTGAAATCCTCAACGACAATGATTGCATCGTTTTGAGCTTTATAAGACAAAGCTGACTTACGAGCCAATGTCTTAACTTTTTTATTCAATTTGAAGAAGTAGTCTCTTGGTTTCGGACCGAAAACACGAGCACCACCTACAAGAACAGGCGAGTTCATATCACCACGACGTGCTCCACCGCCACCTTTCTGACGACCGATCTTACGAGTTGAACCACTGATTTCACTTCTTTCTTTTGACTTATGAGTACCCTGACGCTGATTAGCCATAAATTGTTTTACGTCCAAATAAATAGCGTGGTCGTTGGGCTCAATTCCGAAGATAGATTCGTTTAACGTAACCTTTCTCCCAGTGTCTTCACCTTTAATGTTATATACGTTAACTTCCATTATTTCTCAATTAATACGATTGAACCTTTGCAACCCGGGATAGAACCTTTAACCAAAAGAAGGTTATGATCCGCGATTACTTTTAATACCTGCAAGTTTTGTACAGTGACTCTGTCACCACCAAGTTGTCCACCCATGCGCATTCCTTTGAATACTTTTGCAGGGTAAGAACAAGCACCGATAGAACCCGGTTTACGAGCGCGATTATGCTGACCGTGAGTAGCTTGACCCACACCACCAAAACCATGTCTTTTTACTACACCCTGAAAACCCTTACCCTTAGAAGTACCAACAACGTCAACAAAGCTAGCGTCGTTAAACATTTCTACAGTAATGGTATCACCCAAATTCAACTCTGTTTCAAATTCTTTGAACTCAGCCAAGTGTCTCTTCGGTGTTACTCCTGCTCTTTTAAAATGTCCCATCAACGGTTTAGTTGTATGTTTTTCCTTTTTGTCCTGGAAACCCAACTGAACAGCTGCATAGCCATCTTTTTCTACAGTTTTAACTTGAGTAACAACACAAGGACCTGCTTCGATAACAGTGCATGGTACATTTTTACCATCGGCACTGAAAACGGATGTCATTCCGATTTTTTTTCCTAATAATCCTGGCATTTCACTAATTTTTAATTATCAAACTTTAATTTCTACTTCCACACCACTTGGCAATTCCAACTTCATCAAAGCATCTACTGTCTTAGCTGTTGAGCTATAGATGTCGATTAATCTCTTATAAGAAGAGAGTTCAAATTGCTCACGAGACTTCTTGTTTACGAAAGTCGAACGGTTCACAGTAAAGATACGTTTGTGCGTAGGCAGAGGTATTGGACCGCTAACGATAGCACCTGTAGCTTTTACAGTTCTTACAATTTTCTCAGCTGACTTGTCAACCAAGTTGTGGTCGTAAGATTTCAATTTAATTCTAATTTTCTGACTCATTATTTTTTTAAATTAATACATTTATAATAAGATAAAGCGGCAGGCTAAGAGTCATTCGCTAGCCTGCTGCTTTAGATATTTTAGAGTAAATCAGCGCGTCCTTTTACTTCTTCCAATACAGCCTTAGCAATAGAAGAAGAAAGCTGAGCGTGATGAGAGTAGGTCATTGACGAGGTTGCACGACCAGAAGTAATAGTACGTAAAGCTGTTACGTAACCAAACATTTCCGCCAGTGGAACCATCGCTTTCACGATACGAGCGCCAGAGCGGCTAGATTCCATACCTTCAACCTGTCCACGACGTTTGTTCAAGTCACCGATAACATCACCCATGTTTTCTTCCGGAGTTACAACTTCCAGTTTCATGATAGGTTCCATCAAAACAGGACCTGCCTTAGCACATGCATTTTTATAAGCCTGCATTGCACAGATTTCAAATGACAACTGATCAGAGTCAACCGGGTGGAATGAACCATCAACCAAAGTCACTTTCAATGAATCCAATGGGTAGCCTGCCAAAACACCACTCTTCATAGCATTTGTAAAGCCTTTCTGAACTGCTGGGATAAATTCCTTAGGAATATTACCACCCTTCACTTCATCAACAAACTGCAAACCACCTAAAGTGAAATCCGCATCAGCCGGACCAATGTTCACAATGATATCAGCAAACTTACCACGTCCACCAGACTGCTTCTTGTACACTTCACGCAAGTTAACTGTCTTCGTGATAGCTTCCTTATAGTTAACCTGAGGCTTACCTTGATTACATTCTACCTTAAATTCACGTTTCAAACGGTCAATGATAATATCCAAGTGAAGCTCACCCATACCAGAAATAACTGTCTGACCTGTCTGTTCGTCTGTTTTCACAGTAAATGTTGGGTCTTCTTCAGCCAATTTAGCCAAACCGTTAGACAGTTTATCCATATCCTTCTGAGTCTTAGGCTCTACAGCGATACCAATAACCGGTTCCGGAAAGTCCATAGACTCAAGTACTATCGGAGCTGTTTCATCACACAAAGTATCCCCAGTACGAATATCTTTAAAGCCTACACCTGCACCAATATCACCAGCACCGATTACTTCAACCGGGTTCTGTTTGTTGGAGTGCATCTGGAACAGACGAGAAACGCGTTCTTTCTTACCAGAACGAGAGTTGTAGATATAAGAACCTGCTTCAATTTTACCAGAATAAACACGGAAGAAAGTCAAACGACCTACATATGGGTCAGTTGCGATCTTAAACGCCAAAGCAGATGTTTTTTCATCATCACTTGGTTTACGATCCTCTTCAGCTCCCGTATTAGGATTTGTACCTATTACGTTCTCTGTATCAAGTGGAGAAGGCAAGAAAGCACAAACATAATCAAGCAATGTCTGAACACCTTTGTTCTTAAAAGAAGATCCGCAAAGCATAGGAACTACAGCCATCTGAACTGTTGCATTACGAAGAGCTCTCAATACTTCTTCTTCAGTAATAGTAGAAGGATCATCGAAATATTTCTCCATCAAAGCATCATCAAATTCTGCTACTTTTTCAAGCATCTTATCTCTCCACTCGTTAGCTTCATCGATAAGTTCTGCAGGGATTTCCTCAATACTGTAGTCAGCCCCCATTGTTTCATCATGCCAATAGATAGCTTTCATTTTGATAAGGTCAACAAGACCTTTGAAAGATTCTTCAGCACCGATAGGAACAACAATCGGACACGGATTAGCTCCAAGAACATCCTTCATCTGACGAACTACTTCAAAGAAGTCAGCACCAGAACGATCCATCTTATTAACATAAGCAATACGAGGAACGTTATATTTATCAGCCTGACGCCATACAGTTTCTGATTGAGGCTCAACACCACCCACAGCACAGTAAGCAGCTACAGCCCCATCAAGGATACGCAATGAACGTTCTACCTCTGCGGTAAAGTCAACGTGTCCCGGAGTGTCAATCAAGTTAATTTTATAAGTATCACCAGCATATTTCCACCTTGTTGTTGTAGCAGCGGATGTAATAGTGATACCACGTTCTTGCTCCTGTTCCATCCAGTCCATAGTAGCAGCACCATCATGAACTTCACCAATTTTGTGAGTCAATCCAGTGTAGAACAGGATACGTTCAGAAGTAGTTGTTTTTCCGGCATCAATGTGAGCCATGATACCGATATTACGAGTTAAATGTAAATCATGTTTAGCCATCTTCTAATTCCTTTACTTTAAGTTTATATTAGGTTTCTTACAGTATTAGAATCTAAAATGAGCAAATGCACGGTTAGCTTCTGCCATTCTGTGCATATCTTCTTTACGCTTGTATGCACCGCCTTGTTCATTGAAGGCATCCATAATTTCAGCAGCCAACTTGTCAGCCATTGATTTACCACCTCTTTTGCGAGCAAACAGAATCAAATTCTTCATAGAGATTGATTCTTTACGATCCGGACGGATTTCAGTAGGAACTTGGAAAGTAGCACCACCTACACGGCGAGACTTTACTTCCACTTGCGGAGTTACATTATCCAAAGCCTTTTTCCAGATTTCGAGAGCTGATTTTTCTTCGTTAGGAAGTTTTGCTTTCACTGTTTCCAAAGCGGCATAAAAGATTTCATAAGATGTATTTTTCTTTCCATCATACATCAAGTGGTTCACGAACTTGGAAACCTTTTGGTCATTAAACACAGGATCCGGAAGAATCAGGCGTTTTTTTGGTTTTGCTTTTCTCATTTGTTTGAAAAATAATGTTTTTGTTCTTGGTTGTCTACTTCTTGACTTCTTCAACTCTCCCTCCGGAGAATTTACTCAACCTTTAGCATTTCCAACAAACTAAAACGTAAGTTATTACTTTAATTTTAATTAGGTCTTAATCCTTATTTTTTCTTACCCTTAGCAGGAGCAGCTGCTTGTCCTGGTTTCGGACGCTTAGCACCATACTTAGAACGTCTTTGAGTACGACCAGCAACACCTGCTGTATCAAGCGTACCACGTACAATGTGATAACGCACACCCGGAAGGTCTTTTACACGACCACCACGTACCAAAACGATTGAGTGTTCCTGCAAGTTGTGTCCTTCTCCCGGAATGTATGAGTTCACCTCTTTTTGGTTAGTCAAACGTACACGAGCTACTTTACGCATTGCAGAGTTCGGCTTCTTCGGAGTAGTAGTGTATACTCTCACGCAAACGCCACGTCTTTGAGGACATGAATCCAAGGCTGGAGATTTACTTTTCTCCACCAGCACTTCGCGTCCTTTTCTTACTAATTGCTGAATTGTAGGCATTTTAATTGTTTTTTGATTTATATTATTGTTATATTAATTTCGTAACTATACATTTTGGGCTGCAAAAATACGAATAATATTTGAATATTCAATGCGCTACAACTTTTTTTTCTTTTTTAATGTTTTTATATCATCCTCACGCTTCGCCTTTTACACCCGTCAAAGGAGAAATAGGGGGTTCATCCGAAGTACGAATCGGACCGAATACGCGCTCATACTTTGCTATATTATCTTCTAATGCCCGCAGCAGACGTTTTGCGTGCTCCGGAGCCACAATAATACGAGATTGCACACCAGCCTTCGGTATGCCCGGCATTACGCGCACGAAGTCAAGGATGAATTCAGAACTCGAATGAGTAATAATAGCAAGATTAGCATAAGTTCCCTGTGCAACCTCTTCTCTCAATTCAATCTGTAATTGTCCGTTGTTATTTTGTTCTTCCATATTTAATATGATTAAAAAGTTATCCTGCAAAATAACACATTTTTCCTGAAACTAATGGTAATACACGCGAGTAAAAAAGAAATAAAAAAAAGGAGCAATTGCCCAATCAGGCAACTGCTCCTTTTCATATAGTCAATTGAATTGTATTTATTCTACTTCATTGTAGTCAAGTACTGTTTTCTTGTTAGCCAAGATACGGTCATACTCTTCTTTTGATCCAACGATGAGCTTTTCGAACTCGCGCTGTCCGGTACCAGCAGGAATCAAGTGACCACAGATCACATTTTCCTTCATACCTTCAAGCTTATCGATCTTACCGTTGATAGCAGCTTCATTCAAGACTTTCGTTGTTTCCTGGAAGGAAGCAGCCGACATAAAGCTTGATGTTTGCAAAGCAGCACGCGTGATACCTTGAAGAATCTGAGTAGAGGTAGCAGCAACAGCGTCACGAACCTCAACCGGTTTCAAGTCACGACGTTTCAACATACTATTCTCATCACGCAACTTGCGGGCAGTTACAATCTGTCCAGCTTGCATATTTTGAGAATCACCAGCATCTACTACGACTTTCTTACCCCAGATACGATCATTTTCTTCCATGAATTCCAGTTTGTCTACGACTTGCTGTTCGAGGAAGCGAGTATCTCCCGGTTCATCAATTTGTACTTTACGCATCATCTGACGAACGATAATCTCAAAGTGCTTATCATTGATCTTCACACCCTGCAAGCGGTATACATCCTGAACTTCATTCACGATATATTCCTGTACAGCTGTAGGACCCTTGATTGCCAAGATATCTGCCGGAGTAGTAGCACCGTCAGACAACGGAGTACCAGCACGTACATAGTCATTTTCCTGTACCAGAATCTGCTTAGACAGTGCAACCAGATACTTCTTAACCTCACCCGTCTTGGAAGTTACGATGATTTCACGGTTACCACGTTTGATCTTACCCATTGTCACCTCACCGTCGATTTCAGAAACGACAGCCGGATTTGACGGGTTACGAGCTTCAAACAATTCAGTAACACGAGGAAGACCACCCGTGATATCACCCGCCTTACCTACGGCACGCGGAATCTTCACGATTACTTCACCGGCTTTTACCTTCTGACCGTTCTCGATGATAACGTGACCACCTACCGGTAAGTTATAAGTACGGATCAAATCACCGTCCTCTGTTAAGATATGAGCGGTAGGAACTTTGGTTTTATCCTTGGATTCAATAATAATAATTTCACGAAGCCCTGTTGCTTCATCCGATTCAACCTTATAAGTAACGTTTTCAATCACGCCCTCAAATTCGATCTTACCGGTTGCTTCTGTGATAATAACAGCATTGAACGGGTCCCACTTAGCAATCAGTTTGCCTTTTTCTACCAAGTCGCCGTCGCTTACATACAGTGTTGAACCATAAGGTACGTTATGAGTAGAAAGAACGATACCGGTATTCACATCCACAAAACGTACTTCGGCCAAACGACCTACTACTACTTTTGCAGATTCACCCATCTCGTCAACGATATCTACTGTACGCAACTCTTCAAATTCAAGACGTGCATTATTTTTAGCAACGATACTGGCGTTAGCTGCAATATTTGCAGCAGTACCACCGGCGTGGAATGTACGCAATGTCAACTGTGTACCCGGCTCACCAATAGACTGAGCAGCGATTACACCGACAGCTTCACCCTTCTGAACCATGCGGCTCGTTGCCAGGTTACGTCCGTAACATTTAGCACAAACACCCTTCTTAGCTTCACAAGTCAATACCGAACGGATTTCAACACTCTCGATCGGAGACTCCTGAATCTTCTTGGCTACTTCTTCTGTGATTTCTTCACCACCGGCAACAAGCAATTCACCTGTGGTAGGATGAATAATATCATGTACAGAAACACGGCCTAAGATACGTTCGTACAGAGTAGCAATAACCTCATCGTTATTCTTAAGGTCCGTACAAACCAATCCGCGGAGTGTACCGCAGTCTTCTTCTGTAATAATCACATCGTGTGATACGTCCACCAGACGACGAGTCAAATAACCAGCATCGGCAGTCTTCAAAGCGGTATCCGCCAAACCTTTACGAGCACCGTGGGTAGAGATAAAGTACTCCAACACCGAAAGTCCTTCTTTAAAGTTCGACAAAATCGGGTTCTCGATGATCTGACCACCTTCAGCACCTGCTTTCTGCGGTTTTGCCATCAAACCACGCATACCTGACAACTGACGAATCTGCTCTTTAGAACCACGGGCACCAGAGTCAAGCATCATATATACAGAATTGAAACCCTGATCGTCCGAAGAAATAGTCTTCATCAGGATATTAGACAACTCGGAGTTCACATGTGTCCAAATATCAATTACCTGATTGTAACGTTCGTTATTGGTAATGAAACCCATGTTATAGTTGTTTACGACTTGTTCAACTTCGTCGTAACCTTTCTGTACCAAAGTTTCTTTTTCCTTCGGAATGATAATATCACCCAAGTTGAATGACAAACCACCCTTGAACGCCATCTGATAACCTAAATTCTTGATTCCATCCAGGAAGTCGGCAGCCTTAGCCACACCACATACCTTAATTACATCACTAATAATATCACGAAGAGATTTCTTAGAGATAATTGTATTGATATAACCAGCTTCAGGTGGAACGATTTCATTCACAATCACACGTCCTACTGAAGTTTCGCGCATTACGTCTACAATGTTACCATTTTCATCAACGTCTTTCACGATAACCTTCACCGGAGCATGAATATCTACCTTACCTTCATTGTAAGCGATCAACGCTTCTTCCGGTCCGTAGAATGTCAAACCTTCACCTTTTGCACCGGCACGCAACTTAGTAATATAGTACAAACCAAGAACCATATCCTGTGCAGGCACAGTAATAGGCGCACCGTTTGCCGGATTCAAGATATTATGTGATTGAAGCATCAACATTTGTGCTTCAAGAATTGCTTCATTACTCAAAGGCAAGTGAACAGCCATCTGGTCACCGTCAAAGTCGGCGTTGAATGCCGTACATGCCAACGGGTGCAACTGGATAGCTTTACCTTCGATCATTTTAGGCTGGAAAGCCTGAATACCCAAACGGTGCAAGGTCGGAGCACGGTTCAACAGTACCGGGTGTCCCTTCATTACATGTTCCAAGATATCCCAAATCACCGGCTCTTTGCGGTCTACGATTTTCTTTGCAGACTTAACAGTCTTAACGATACCACGTTCGATGAGCTTGCGAATAATAAACGGCTTGTATAATTCGGCAGCCATCAATTTAGGAATACCGCATTCACCCATCTTTAATTCCGGACCAACGACGATTACGGAACGAGCAGAGTAGTCAACACGTTTACCCAACAAGTTCTGACGGAAACGTCCCTGTTTACCTTTCAAACTGTCAGACAATGACTTCAACGGACGGTTGGCGTCTGTCTTCACAGCACTTGACTTACGTGAGTTATCAAACAAAGAATCGACAGATTCCTGAAGCATACGTTTTTCATTACGCAAGATTACTTCCGGAGCCTTGATTTCAATCAGTCGTTTCAAACGGTTGTTACGGATAATCACACGACGATAAAGGTCGTTCAAGTCAGATGTAGCAAAACGGCCACCATCCAGCGGAACCAACGGACGAAGTTCGGGCGGAATAACCGGTACGATACGTACGATCATCCATTCCGGTTTGTTACGTCCACGTGATGCGCGGAACGATTCTACTACCTGAAGACGTTTCAAAGCTTCATTCTTACGTTGCTGAGACGCATCGTTTCCGGCGCGGTGACGCAGTTCGTAAGACAAAGCATCCAGATCCAAACGAGCCAGCAAATCATAAATAGCTTCGGCTCCCATCTTTGCAACAAATTTATTCGGATCATTATCTTCAAGATACTGATTGTCTTTCGGAAGCGTATCCAGAATATCCAGATATTCTTCTTCAGAAAGCAAATCATATTCAGCTACGCCATCTTCAGCTTTCACACCCGGCTGAATAACAACATAACGTTCGTAGTATATAATCGAATCCAGTTTCTTTGTCGGCAATCCGAGCAAATAACCGATTTTATTAGGAAGCGAACGGAAATACCAGATGTGAGCCACCGGCACAACCAGCTGGATATGTCCCATACGTTCACGGCGCACTTTCTTTTCAGTAACTTCCACACCACAACGGTCGCAGACGATACCTTTATAACGGATACGCTTGTATTTACCGCAATGACATTCATAATCCTTAATAGGACCAAAAATGCGCTCGCAGAACAAACCGTCACGTTCGGGTTTGTACGTACGGTAATTAATGGTTTCAGGCTTCAAAACTTCACCACTCGAATTCTCAAGGATTTCTTCCGGAGAAGCCAGACCAATTGAGATCTTCGAGAAATTACTTTTCGTCTTATTTTCTTTTCTAAAAGCCATACTCTATATAATTGAGATTTGATAATTGAATCATTGGAAATTGAAAAAAGTGCGGATGCCAACAGACCTTCATCGATACATTGACATCTCACATTCTTTCATTATTTTATTCTAGGTTGATACTCAAACCTAAACCTCTCAACTCGTGCAACAATACGTTCAAGGATTCCGGAATACCAGGTTGTGGCATCGGTTCACCTTTCACAATTGCTTCATAAGCCTTCGAACGTCCTACCACGTCATCAGATTTGATAGTCAGGATTTCCTGCAAGATATGGGCAGCACCGAAACCTTCGAGTGCCCAAACCTCCATTTCTCCGAAACGCTGACCACCGAATTGAGCTTTACCACCAAGAGGTTGCTGAGTAATCAATGAGTACGGACCGATAGAACGAGCATGCATCTTGTCTTCAACCATGTGGCCCAACTTCAACATGTAAGTTACGCCCACAGTAGCTGCCTGGTCAAATTGCTCACCTGTACCACCATCACAAAGATAAGTCTTACAGTAGCGAGGCAATCCTGCCTTGTCTGTCCACTGATCCAGATCTTCCATGGTAGCACCGTCGAAAATAGGAGTCGCGAATTTCACGCCCAACGTTTTTCCGGCACGTCCGAGTACAGCTTCAAAAATCTGACCAATGTTCATACGAGAAGGCACACCCAACGGATTCAACACAATGTCAACCGGAGTACCATCAGCCAAGAACGGCATATCTTCCTGACGAACAACACGGGATACAATACCCTTGTTACCGTGGCGACCAGCCATCTTATCACCCACACCAATCTTACGTTTCTTAGCAATATATACTTTTGCCATCTGGATAATACCAGCAGGAAGTTCATCACCAATTGTAATAGCAAACTTCTTACGTTTCAATTCAGCATCCAGCTCTTTATATTTCTTAATGAAATTCATCACCAGATCACGAATCATACCGTTAATATGATCGTCGCTTGTCCAGTTGCTCAATTGAATAGAAGTAAAGTCAAGTGAATCAAAATCAGAAGCACTGAACTTAGAACCTTTCGCAATAACTTCCGCACCCAAATAGTCTTTCACACCTTGAGAAACCTTACCTTCAGTCAAAGTCATCAGTTTCTTAACCAGGATACGTTTCAAGTCAGCTACCTTAGATTCAAATTCATCATCAATCTTAGGCAACAATGCTTTATCGGCCAGTTTAGAGCTACGATTCTTAATCACACGTGAGAAAAGTTTCTTATCAATCACCACACCTTTCAAAGAAGGAGAAGCTTTCAAAGAAGCATCTTTCACGTCACCTGCCTTATCACCGAAGATAGCCCGAAGCAGTTTTTCTTCCGGAGAAGGATCAGATTCACCCTTCGGCGTAATCTTACCAATCATGATATCACCCGGCTCAATACGAGCACCGATTCTTACGATACCGTTTTCATCCAAGTCTTTGGTAGCTTCTTCACTTACATTCGGGATATCAGAAGTCAACTCTTCCATACCACGTTTTGTTTCACGAACTTCCAGAGAATATTCCTCTACGTGAACTGAAGTCAACAAGTCTTCGCGTACCACACGTTCGTTCAATACGATAGCATCCTCATAGTTGTAACCCTTCCAAGGCATATAAGCTACCAACAGGTTCTTACCCAATGCCAATTCACCCTTTTCAGTAGAATAACCTTCAGTCAAGATATCACCTTTCTTCACACGCTGGCCCTTGTCACAAATCGGACGCAAGTCAATCGTCATGTTCTGGTTAGTCTTACGGAACTTAGGTATTCTATATTCCTTCAAAGCAGGTTCGAAACTTACAAATTCTTCGTCTTCCGTACGGTCATACAAAATACGGATAGTAGTAGCATCCACATAGTCAACCACACCATCGCCTTCTGCGGTAATCTGGGTACGAGAGTCTCTTACCAGCTGACGTTCGATACCTGTACCTACGATTGGAGCTTCACTTCTCAACAAAGGAACCGCCTGGCGCATCATGTTCGATCCCATCAATGCACGGTTAGCATCATCATGTTCCAAGAATGGAATCAAAGAAGCTGCAATAGATGCAATCTGCTGAGGAGCAACGTCCATCAAGTCAACTTCAGATGGTTCAACAACCGGGAAATCTGCATCTTGACGAGACTTAACTCTATTAAGTACGAATGTACCATCGTCATTCAACGGAGCATTTCCCTGCGCAATAACCTTTTCTTCCTCTTCTTCAGCAGTCAGATAAATCAGACCGTTATCAGAAAGATCCACTTTCCCATTTTCCACCTTGCGGTAGGGAGTTTCAATGAATCCTAGCTCATTAATCTTAGCAAATACACACAATGAAGAAATCAAACCGATGTTCGGACCTTCAGGAGTCTCAATCGGACAAAGACGACCATAGTGTGTATAGTGAACGTCACGAACCTCAAATCCGGCACGTTCACGGGAAAGACCACCAGGACCAAGGGCAGACATACGACGTTTGTGCGTAATTTCAGCCAGCGGGTTTGTCTGGTCCATGAACTGCGACAACGCGTTCGTTCCGAAGAATGAGTTGATTACTGAAGAAATAGTCTTCGCATTAATCAAATCAATCGGAGTAAACACTTCATTGTCACGAACGTTCATACGTTCACGAATCGTACGAGACATACGTGCCAGCCCCACAGCAAACTGATTAGAAAGCTGTTCACCAACAGTACGTACACGACGGTTACTCAAGTGGTCAATATCATCCACATCTGCTTTTGAGTTAATCAACTCAATCAGATATTTGATGATTTCAATAATATCTTCCTTCGTGAGGACACGCACGTCCATATCAGTCGTCAGATTCAACTTTTTGTTGATTCTGTAACGGCCTACATCACCAAGGTCATATCGTTTTTCTGAGAAGAACAAGTTGTTGATAACCTCCCTTGCACTTGCGTCATCAGCCGGATCGGCATTACGCAACTGACGGTAGATATACAACACAGCTTCTTTTTCCGAGTTACTCGGGTCCTTCTGCAACGTATTATATATGATAGAGAAATCGGACTGATTCGGTTCATCCTTATGCAAAAGGATGTTCTGAACTCCCGACTCCAAAATTTCATCAATATGCTCCTCTTCCAGTACGGTTTCACGGTCGATAATAACTTCGTTACGTTCAATAGAAACCACTTCACCGGTATCTTCATCAACGAAATCTTCAATCCATGTTTTCAAGACACGTGCAGCCAGTTTACGGCCTAACACCTTTTTCAGATTTGTCTTGTTTACCTTCACATCTTCTGCAAGATCGAAAATCTCAAGAATATCTTTGTCATTCTCGAAGCCAATTGCACGCAACAATGTAGTCACCGGCAATTTCTTCTTACGGTCGATGTATGCATACATCACATTATTGATGTCAGTAGCAAACTCAATCCACGAACCCTTAAACGGAATAATACGAGCCGAATAAAGTTTCGTACCATTGGCATGTACACTCTGACCGAAGAACACACCCGGAGAACGGTGAAGCTGTGACACAACTACGCGTTCGGCACCGTTAATGACGAAAGTAGCCTTATCAGTCATATAAGGAATCGGGCCGAGGAATACGTCCTGAATCACTGTATCAAAATCCTCATGATCGGGGTCCGTACAGTAAAGCTTAAGTTTCGCTTTTAAGGGAACACTATAAGTAAGCCCACGCTCTATACAATCATCAATGGTATAACGCGGCGGATCAATATAATAGTCCAGAAACTCAAGAACAAAATTGTTTCTTGTATCGGCAATAGGGAAGTTTTCAGCAAATACTTTATACAATCCCTCATTCTTACGCTTTTCAGGTGGGGTATCTAATTGTAGAAAGTCTTGGAATGACTTCAATTGTACTTCCAGGAAATCCGGGTATTCTAGCGGATTCTTAGTCGAAGCAAAATTAACTCTTTGATTTACAGTATTTGAAGACATCTGTCAATGAATTTGGAGAACTTAATTTGAAATATATACACAAAAAGGTTAAGAATCCTCTTGTGAAGGATTCCTAACCGAATTACCTGATTACCAGGCCAATGTTATTTAAGTTCAACTTCAGCTCCAGCTTCTTCCAATGTTTTCTTCAATGATTCTGCTTCGTCTTTAGCCAAACCTTCTTTTACTGTGCTAGGAGCACCGTCTACCAAGTCTTTAGCTTCTTTCAAACCAAGACCACAAGCTTCCTTAACGGCCTTAACTACTTGAAGTTTAGCTGCACCAGCGCTCTTCAATACTACGTCGAAAGAAGTTTTTTCTTCTGCGGCAGCAGCACCAGCTGCAGGACCAGCAGCAACAGCTACAGCTGCAGCAGCAGGTTCAATACCGTATTCTTCTTTAAGGATAGTTGCAAGTTCATTAACTTCTTTTACTGTCAAGTTAACTAATTGTTCTGCAAAAGCTTTCAAATCTGCCATTTTTTGTATGATTTTAATTGTTTAAATACTTTGTTGATTTTTGAAAATTATTCGGGACGTTCACCAAGAGTCTTGAGAACTCCGTGAAGGGTGTTACCACCTGATTGAAGAGCAGAAATAACATTCTTGGCCGGAGATTGCAACAGGGCAACGATATCGGCGATAACTTCATTCTTACTCTTGATTGAAACGAGAGCATCCAATTGATCAGCACCAATGTAGAAGCTTTCTTCTGCATATGCAGCTTTCAGTCCGGGAATACCGTCTTTCGCTTTGTCTTTGATTAACTTAGCAGGAACGTTTGCAGTATTGCTAAACATAACAGCAGTAGTACCTTTCAAAGAACCGTAAAGAGGTGAGAAGTCTTCTTCCAAGCTTTCAAGTGCTTTGTGAAGCAGCGTGTTTTTAACCAACATCAATTTGATGTCTGATTTAAAACAATCTCTTCTCAATGCACTGGTAGCAGCAGCGTTCATAGCTGTAACGTCTACCAAGTAGAAGTGACCATATTCCTTTACTGTAGCAGCAATTTGCTCTATAATCGTACTTTTATCTTCCTTTCTCATTATTTCTCTGTTTTATTAGATTTCATCCACTGATTTCGGGTCGATTTTAATACCCGCACTCATTGTACTAGAAAGATAAATACTCTTAATATATGTACCCTTTGCTGCGGTCGGTTTCAGTTTGTTCAGAGTAGAGATGAACTCTTTCGCGTTGTCGCGAATCTGATCAGGACTGAATGATACCTTACCGATAGAAGTGTGAACGATACCGCTCTTATCAACTTTAAAGTCAATCTTACCTTGTTTTACTTCTTTTACAGCCTTAGCAACATCCATAGTTACAGTACCACTCTTAGGGTTCGGCATCAATCCACGAGGACCGAGAACACGACCGAGCGCACCAATTTTACCCATGATAGATGGCATAGTGATGATTACATCAATATCAGTCCATCCACCTTTGATCTTTTCAATATATTCGTCAAGACCAACGTAGTCAGCACCAGCTTCTTTTGCAGCAGCTTCAGCATCCGGTGTACAAAGTACCAATACACGTACTTCTTTACCAGTACCATGAGGAAGTGAAACAACACCTCTCACCATCTGGTTAGCTTTACGTGGATCAACACCTAAACGTACATCAATATCCAGTGAAGCATCAAACTTAGTAAAAGTGATTTCTTTTACCAAAGATGCAGCTTCTTTCAGTGAGTATGCTTTCCCTGCTTCAATCTTTTCTGCAGCTAACTTTTGATTTTTTGTCAGTTTACCCATTACAATTGAAGTTTATTAATTATTAACCGGGAACTCCCCTTTTACAGCGATACCCATACTTCTAGCTGTACCTGCAACCATTCTCATGGCAGCTTCCACAGTAAAACAGTTTAAGTCAACCATTTTGTCCTGAGCAATCGTACGAACCTGTTCCCAAGTAAGCTCGGCAACTTTCTTACGGTTAGGCTCAGCAGAACCACTCTTTACCTTAGCTACTTCAAGTAATTGAATAGCAACAGGAGGAGTCTTGATTACAAAATCGAAAGACTTATCTGCGTAGTAAGTAATGATAACAGGTAAAATCTTACCTGCTTTGTCTTGGGTTCTGGCATTGAATTGCTTGCAAAATTCCATGATATTGATACCCTTAGAACCCAAAGCAGGTCCAACGGGAGGTGATGGATTTGCAGCGCCTCCTTTAATCTGTAACTTGATTAGTCCAGCAACTTCTTTAGCCATTTTTTTATTGATTTATATATAAACATTAAACGAAGAACAACAACAGCGTAACAATTCCGCGTTATTCCTTTTCCACTTGCATAAAGCCCAATTCAAGCGGTGTTTTGCGCCCGAATATCTTCACCATGACCTTTAGTTTCTTTTTTTCACTATTCACTTCTTCAATGATACCACTGAATCCGCTGAAAGGTCCAAAAGTAACTTTTACAGTTTCTCCTACTACGTACGGAATATTGAGTTCTTCACCCGTTTCCTGCAGTTCGTCCACTGTACCAAGTATACGATTCACTTCTGATTGTCTGAGAGGCACCGGTTTTTCGGAGCCGCCTAAAAAGCCTATCACATTCGGAGTATTGCGCAGGTGATGAGCGACCTCACCAACCAAAGCAGCCTCCACTAAAACGTAGCCAGGAAGATAACTTCTTTCCTTCACAATTTTTTTACCATTGCGAACCTGGTAAACTTTTTCAGTAGGAATCAATACCTGAGATACATATTCACCAAGGTCGCTGTTCTTAAGATCAGCTTCAAGATATTCCTTAACCTTAGCTTCTTTACCACTAATAGCACGTAGAACGTACCATTTCTTTTCAATCTCAGCCATTTTCAATTCCTAATTTTTTAATGTGGATAAACGATTTTTTCCATGAAGTTCTGGAAACAGACATCCATACCCCATACTACCAATGCAATAAGCAGGGAAGCATATAAAACAACTACTGCACTGTTAGCAAGTTCAGAATACGTAGGCCACGATACTTTATGTACAAGTTCGTCGTAAGATTCTTTAATATAAGCTATTACCTTTTTCATTTCAATAATATTAGCACGGGAGGAGAGGCTCGAACTCCCGACACCCGGTTTTGGAGACCGGTGCTCTACCAACTGAGCTACTCCCGTGTGTACATAATCAGTTCCCGATGGAAAACCGGGAACTGATTAATTATTGTGTATTAGTCGATAATTTCAGTAATCTGACCAGCACCTACCGTACGTCCACCTTCGCGGATAGCGAAACGAAGACCCGGGTTCAATGCTACTGGGTAGATCAACTCAACTGTAATAGTTACGTTATCACCCGGCATTACCATTTCTGTTCCTTCCGGCAAAGTGATTTCACCTGTACAGTCCATAGTACGCAAGTAGAACTGAGGACGGTATTTGTTGTGGAACGGAGTGTGACGACCACCTTCTTCTTTCTTCAAGATATAAACCTCAGCTTTGAATTTAGAGTGCGGTTTAATCTGACCTGGTTTACAAAGAACCATACCACGTTTGATTTCGTTCTTGTCAATACCACGAAGCAAAAGACCTACGTTGTCACCAGCTTCACCTTGATCCAACAGTTTACGGAACATTTCAACACCAGTTACAACTGATTTCTTATCTTCACCTAAACCAAGGATTTCGATTTCATCACCAACGTGGATAACACCAGTTTCGATACGACCTGTTGCTACAGTACCACGACCTGTGATAGAGAACACGTCTTCAACCGGCATCAAGAATGGTTTATCAACATCGCGCGGAGGCAGTGGAATCCAGTTATCAACTGCATCCATCAGTTCCATAACTTTATCTTCCCATTTTTCAACACCGTTCAATGCGCCAAGAGCAGAACCACGGATGATAGGAGTATTGTCACCATCGAAATCATAGAATGAAAGAAGTTCTCTCATTTCCATTTCAACGAGTTCCAACATTTCTTCGTCGTCTACCATATCGCACTTGTTCAAGAATACAACCAGACGAGGTACGTTTACCTGACGAGCCAACAGGATGTGTTCGCGAGTTTGAGGCATCGGACCATCAGTTGCAGCACAAACGATGATAGCACCGTCCATCTGAGCAGCACCAGTTACCATGTTCTTTACGTAGTCGGCGTGACCCGGACAGTCTACGTGTGCATAGTGACGGTTAGCTGTTTGATATTCAACGTGAGAAGTATTGATAGTAATACCTCTTTCTTTTTCTTCAGGAGCGTTGTCAATAGAATCGAAAGAACGCAATTCTGAAAGACCTTTCTTTGCCAACACAGTAGTGATAGCAGCTGTCAACGTTGTCTTACCGTGGTCTACGTGACCGATTGTACCAATGTTTACGTGCGGTTTGGTACGTTCAAATTTCTCTTTAGCCATAGCTTTACTTGTTATTTATTTGATTAATAATCAGCATTTACATCCTTTATGAGCTGTTACCGGGATTTGAACCCGGGACCTCTTCCTTACCAAGGAAGTGCTCTACCACTGAGCTATAACAGCAAGAAAAGAGAGCGGAAGACGGGGCTCAAACCCGCGACCCTCAGCTTGGAAGGCTAATGCTCTATCAACTGAGCTACTTCCGCATTCTTGCCAAAGTTGTCACTCTGATTGTGGGCAAAGATGGATTCGAACCACCGAAGGCGTAAGCCAGCAGATTTACAGTCTGCCCCATTTGGCCACTCTGGTATTTGCCCTTTTCAAAATCAAGAAATAAAAGAACTATTTTCAAACAATATGATAAAGACAGATGTTCTATCTTTGTTCTTCGGTTTCTTTTTGAGCCTCTTGTCGGATTCGAACCAACGACCCCGAGATTACAAATCACGTGCTCTGGCCAACTGAGCTAAAGAGGCAAACTTACTAAAAAAAGCAACCGTCACGTTCTAACGCGAGCGAAACGGCTGCAAATTTAGTTATTTATTTCTTTCCCGCAAAATATTTGGGATTTTTTTATTTGCTACGTTGCTTTTCCTTGTATTTAACCAGCTGTTTTCCGAGTGCTTCCACATCTAAATCAATCGCTTCTTCAAATGTATCGCATACTTTGCTTGCATAAAACTCTCCATTGGGGATCAATATTTTAATGCCCGCTTCCTTGTTTTCAGCAACTTCTGGTTTAACTACCTTTAATGACACCTCTACTTTCTTTATATCTTCGTAATATTTTTCCAACTTGGACACTTTCTTCTGAATAAATGCCTGCAATTGCTCTGACGCATCAAAGTGAATTGATTGAATTCTAACATCCATACTTACCTCCTTTTTTTAAGCTCTTGGATGAGCTTGTTTATACACTTTTTTAAGTTCTTCAAATGTGGCATGTGTGTAGATCTCGGTAGTTGTTATACTCTCGTGACCCAAAAGTTCTTTTACCGCTCCCAGTTCTGCTTCATTGTTCAGCATTGTGGTAGCAAAAGTATGCCTCAACACGTGAGGGCTCTTTTTCTTCAACGTCGCCACCTTTGACAGGTTCCGTTTCACTAAATTATAGACTAGATTCTTATAAAGCCGTTCACCGTTCTCTCTAATAAAGAAAGCTTCCGACCTTTCCGGAATCGTTTCGTTTCTTACATTAATATATTCAAGCATCAACTCCTGCAGTTCGTCACCGAACGGAATCAGCCGTTGCTTGTTTCTTTTCCCGGTCACTTTCAGAAGAGAAGCCGAAAAATCCACATCCTTATTATCCAGACCTATCAATTCCGAAAGCCTCATGCCGGTAGCATAAAACATTTCAATAATCAACCGATCCCGACAGCCTTTAAACCCTTCGCCAAAGTCCGTTTCATCCAATAACCGATTCATTTCGTTCTCTTTTAAGAACACAGGCAACGGTTTTTTGTTTTTAGGTCCTTTTATTTTACGCAAAGGATCTATAGTCGTTTCTCCCTGCCTCAAGAGATACTTGTAAAACGTTCGGAGCGAACTTAGCTTACGATTTACAGAAGTTGAGGTATACCCTTTATCCATCAATGAAACAATCCATTCACGAATCAGTTCCGCCTCGACTTCTAACGGATTAAATTTTCCATACTCTTCCTGAGCAAACTCCTGCAGTTGCTTTATATCTTCACCGTACGCAAGAACGGTTTTTTCAGAATAGTTCCGCTCATACTGGAGATAATCAAGAAAAGATTCTATCAACATAATATCGCTACATCTAAAATCGTGCAACGAATGTATGAAAAGAATTCAATAATTCAAAGGAAATTACGAATTATTAATCTTCTACTTGCTGAAGTTGTTGTACGTAAACTGCGCGTTCTTTCTTAAGTCTTTTAGTTACAGACGGTTTATCAAACTGTTGTCTGCTTCTCAACTCTTTTACAATGCCAGTCTTTTCAAATTTTCTTTTGAACTTCTTCAGCGCTTTTTCAATGTTTTCGCCTTCTTTTACAGGTACTACAATCATTTTGTTACTATTAATATGTTATGATTAAAAAATTCCGCAGTCAAATTGCGCCGCAAAATTACACATACTTTCTTTATTCACAAAACTTTCGGCAAATATTTCTCAAAAACTATTCATAAACAAGTTATTAAATGCAGAAAGTTAGTACCTTTGAAACACTTACATGTCTATAATAATATAATAAAGTATGAAACAGAGCATAAAAGAGCGAGTGCATGCACTGCGCATGACCTTTCATTCCAATTCTATCAAAGCGTTCATTATTCCCAGCACCGACCCTCACCTTAGTGAATATGTGGCTCCCCACTGGATGTCACGCGAGTGGATTTCCGGTTTTACTGGTTCTGCCGGAACAGCGGTTATCCTGATGGATAAAGCAGGATTATGGACCGACTCACGTTATTTTCTGCAAGCTACGAAGGAATTGGAGGGCAGCGGCATTACCTTATATAAAGAGATGTTGCCGGAGACTCCCAGTATTACAGAATTTCTCTGCCAACACTTAAAACCTGGAGAATCTGTAAGTATCGACGGGAAAATGTTCTCTGTGCAACAGGTCGAACAGATGAAAGAAGAACTGGCAGCACATCAGTTACAGGTCGACATATTTGGAGATCCATTGAGTAGCATTTGGAAAGACCGGCCCGCCATGCCTGATTCTCCTGCCTTTATTTATGATATCAAATATGCAGGGAAAAGCTGCGAAGAGAAAATATCCGCCATCCGTACGGAGTTGAAAAAGAAAGGTGTCTATGCTTTATTCATATCCGCACTCGACGAGATCGCATGGACTCTCAATTTGCGAGGAAACGATGTACATTGCAATCCGGTCATAGTAAGTTACCTGTTAATCACACAGGATGAAGTGACTTATTTTATTTCACCAGAGAAAGTGACGGCAGAGGTAGAGACTTATCTAAAGGAACGGCAGATTGGGATACAGAAGTATGATGAGGTAGAGACATACCTGAATTCTTTTCCGGGAAAAAACATTCTGATTGATCCACGAAAAACGAATTATTCTATCTATTCGTCTATTAATCCGCAATGTTCTATTCTTCGTGGCGAGTCGCCTGTCGCATTATTGAAAGCGATTCGCAATGAGCAGGAGGTCGCCGGCATCCACGCTGCCATGCAACGGGATGGAGTAGCACTCGTCAAATTCCTCAAATGGCTGGAAGAATCCGTATCTACCGGAAAAGAGACAGAATTAAGTATAGATAAAAAGTTGCATGAGTTTAGGGCTGCACAGCCTCTCTACATGGGGGAAAGTTTCGACACGATTGCAGGATATAAAGAACATGGGGCAATCGTACATTATTCGGCTACCCCGGAAAGTGACGTGACTCTTCAGCCCAGAGGGTTCTTACTCTTAGATTCAGGAGCTCAATATCTGGACGGAACCACTGACATCACCCGAACCATTGCCTTAGGCGAACTTACAGAGGAAGAAAAAACGGATTATACCCTTATATTAAAAGGACACATCGCGTTGGCTATGGCCAAATTCCCTACCGGAACCCGTGGAGCCCAGCTCGATGTACTAGCCCGTATGCCTATCTGGAACCACAGAATGAATTTTCTTCATGGCACAGGACATGGCGTCGGACATTTCCTGAGTGTACACGAAGGCCCGCAAAGCATTCGTATGAATGAGAATCCTGTCATTTTGCAGCCCGGCATGGTTACTTCCAATGAGCCTGGTGTTTATAAAGCAGGCAGTCACGGGATACGTACGGAGAACCTGACGTTGGTTTGCAAAGATGGAGAGGGAATGTTTGGAGAATATCTTAAGTTTGAAACTATCACTTTATGCCCAATCTGCAAAAAAGGGATCATCAAGGAGATGCTGACAAATGAAGAAATTGAATGGTTAAACAATTACCATCAGACTGTCTACGAGAAGTTGTCACCGGATCTTAACGAAGAAGAAAAAGTTTGGTTACAAGAGGCGACTGCTTCCCTTTAAACAGAACTTGTCTGACACCCGGGTGTCAAGCATACTGAGACCCGGGTGTCAGACTATCCAAGACCCGGGTCTCAGCCATCACGACACCCGGGTGTCGTACAACATAGAACTGCATTAAATAAAAAACTTTATTAGAAACAAATATTATATGGCTTTAATTAAATCAGTACGGGGTTTTGCTCCCGAAATCGGAGAAAACTGCTTCCTCGCAGATAATGCAACTATTATAGGAGATGTAAAAATAGGAAATGATTGTAGCATTTGGTTTAATACGGTATTAAGAGGTGACGTCAACTCCATACGAATCGGCAATGGTGTCAACATTCAGGATGGAAGTGTCTTGCATACGTTATATCAGAAATCGACTATTGAAATTGGCGATCACGTATCCGTTGGGCATAATGTCACCATTCATGGGGCGACCATCAAAGATTATGCATTGGTAGGGATGGGGTCAACCGTCCTGGATCACGTCGTAGTTGGCGAAGGAGCAATCGTTGCCGCCGGTTCTCTGGTATTAAGCAATACCATCATTGAGCCGGGAAGCATTTGGGGAGGGGTACCCGCGAAATTCATTAAAAAGGTAGATCCTGAACAAGCCAAAGAACTGAATCAGAAGATTGCTCACAATTATTTGATGTATTCGCAATGGTATAAGGAAGATAAATAGCAGACTCTAACAAGTTAATAAAAACAGCGGGACATTCTAATGAAAGAACATCCCGCTGTTTTTATAAGATTTTTTATAAAGCCGTTTTTTTACAAAAAGCGAATTCATTGGATTCATCTCTTTTCGACACTATTTCCTCTAATCAAAAATTAATCATGTGCATTATCTTCTCTGTAGCACCGGCATTACTAGTCACATAATAACCGGCATTTGTTCCGGTTTCACGCAAGAACAATTCATCCGCCAAGAAACGATCCAGCAAAGTTTTCAGTTCATCATAATCTTTGATGGAATAAGCGCCTTTTGCTTCGATCAATTGAACGGCTTCCATAAATTTCTGATACTTCGGTCCGAAAATCACCGGAATACCATATACAGCCGCTTCCAATGTGTTATGAATACCTACTCCGAAACCTCCACCGATATAAGCTATTTCGCCATAACGGTAAATAGAGGACAGCAGTCCGAAGCAGTCTATAATAAGACAATCCGCTTTCAATACATTCCTTTCGTCAGCACGGGTATAGCGCACATACGGACGTTTCAATTTACTGATGATTTCAACCAGGTGATTCTCGTCGATCACATGCGGAGCAATAATCAGTTTCATTTCCGGATGGTTATTGAAATATTCGAGGAATAAATCTTCGTCAGGTCCCCATGAGCTTCCGGCAACAAAAGTAAAGGAATTGGTTCCTTTAAATTTCTCTACCAACGGAAGTTCTTTGGCCTCTTCACGGATTTGCAACACGCGGTCAAAACGGGTATCTCCCACTACTGTCACACGGCTGATACCGATTTTCGACAAGTAACGTTTGGATGCCTCATTCTGAACAAACAGATGATCGAAATCTTTCAATACATTGCGATAAGTTCCACCGTACCATTTAAAGAATATTTGTTCGCGACGGAAGATAGACGATACACTATATACCGGAATACGGCGTTTGTGAAGCTCATCCAGATAATTCTTCCAAAACTCATATTTGATAAAGAACGCCATGCAAGGATTTGCAATATCCAGGAACTTTTTCACATTCCGCGGTTTATCAAACGGCAGATAGCAGACAATATCCGCCCCCCGGTAATGCTTACGCACCTCGTAACCAGAAGGAGAGAAAAATGTCAGCAATATCTTATAATTAGGATACTTCGCACGAATCATTTCTATCAGAGGGCGCCCTTGTTCAAACTCTCCCAGTGAAGCAGCATGAAACCAAATATACTGTTCCCCCTTCTCCACTTGCTGCCGCAGGAGCTCATACACTACCCAATGCCCTTTCATCATCTTTCGGGGCTTACGGCTAAACGGAGCAGCCAAATGGACGATAAAGTCATAAATGACTATTGCCAGGTCGTAAAGCATAGTACTGTGTCGATTACTTCAAAACCTCTATCGCACGTTTCATGCGAGCTATCGTCTCCTCTTTGCCCAATACCCAGGAAATATCGAACATGTGCGGGCCTTTTCCTTCACCCACTAATGTCAGACGGAAAGCATTCATGATATTACCAGTATGATAACCTTTCTCCGCAATCCAGTCCATAACGACTTTTTCCTGTCCTTCAATACTAAAGTCTTCAATGCCGGCAATCACTTCTGCCAATTCGGTCATACATTTTGCAGAATCTTCTTTCCAACGTTTCTTCACCGTCTTTTCATCATATTCGGTAGGAGCAACGAAGAAGAAGCTACATACGTCCCACAGTTCTTTAATGAAACTTACCCGATCTTTCATCATGCCAACCACAGTCACCACCTTTTCGAAAGGAGCTTCTACACCATGTTCTTTCAGGAAAGGCAAGAACAGTTCTGCAATTTCTTCGTTAGGTTTCTGCTGTATATATTGATGGTTGAACCATATTCCTTTTTTATAGTCGAACTTGGCACCCGACTTGCTGCAACGGTGAAGATCAAACAATTTAATCAATTCGTCCATTGACATCACTTCCTGGTCATTGCCCGGATTCCATCCCAACAAAGCCAAGAAATTAATCACTGCTTCCGGCAAATAACCCGATTCACGATAACCTGAAGAGATTTCTCCCGATTTCGGATCGTGCCATTCCAACGGGAATACAGGGAATCCGAGACGGTCACCGTCACGTTTACTTAATTTTCCATTGCCTTCCGGTTTCAGCAATAAAGGCAGGTGGGCAAATTCCGGCATTGTATCTTCCCAGCCGAAAGCACGGTACAACAACACATGCAAAGGAGCGGAAGGCAGCCATTCTTCACCACGAATCACGTGGGAAACTCCCATCAAATGGTCGTCCACGATATTTGCCAGATGGTAAGTCGGCAGTTCATCAGCCGATTTATAAAGCACTTTATCATCCAGAATGGATGAGTTGATAATAACTTCACCACGAATCAGGTCATTCACATGTACGTCTTCATTCGGTTCGATTTTGAAACGAACGACGTATTGTTTGCCTTCAGCAATCAGTGCATCCACTTCTTCCTTCGGCATGGTTAATGAGTTGCGCATCATTCCGCGAGTAGATGCGTCATATTGGAAGTTAGCAATTTCAGCACGCTTAGCGTCCAGTTCCTCCGGAGTATCAAAAGCGATGTATGCTTTTCCATTTTCCAGCAAAACCTGCACATATTTCTTGTAGATTTCGCGGCGCTCCGACTGGCGGTACGGACCACATTCACCACCGAAGCTCACTCCTTCATCAAAGTGGATACCCAACCACTTAAAAGATTCGAGTATATACTCTTCCGCTCCCGGAACGAACCGGTTAGAATCAGTATCTTCAATACGAAATATCAAGTCTCCGCCGTGTTGACGCGCAAATAGATAATTATACAAAGCTGTACGCACACCACCGATGTGCAGTGCTCCCGTAGGACTTGGAGCAAAACGAACTCTTACTTTTCTTTCTGCCATAATTTGGGTTAGTATAGGTAAATCGTGGCAAAATTAAACCTTTTTTTCCACACTATTGTTTTTTTTTGTACTTTTCGCAAAAATTTCAGTGGATATGGAACATTTGAAGAAGAAAAAAAGTTTTTCATGGAGAGATTTACTATATAAATCACTGCTATTTGTGAGCACTGTGACGTTGATTGTCTATTTCCTGCCACGTGACGGAAAATTCAATTACCAGTTTGACATCAATAAGCCCTGGAAATATGGGCAGCTGATCGCTACTTTCGACTTTCCTATTTATAAAGAGGATGCGGTAGTAAAAAGAGAGCAAGACAGTCTGATGGCTTTCTTCCAGCCTTATTACCAATTGGATAAAGACATCGAAAAAAATGCAATCGCCAAGCTGAAAGAGAATTATCACACCAATCTGAAAGGAATTCTTCCTTCCATCGATTATTTGCGGTATATCGAGCGTACCTTAAAAGAAATCTATCAGGCAGGCATCGTATCGACAGAGAATATACAGCAGCTTCAAAAGGACAGCACTTCATCCGTCATGGTGATTGACGATAAACTTGCCAACCCGCAGGCTACCGAAAACATTTACACGGTAAAGAAAGCGTATGAACACCTGCTGACAGCAGACTCGACCCATTTCAACCGAGAAGTATTAAGGCAATGCGCGCTGAACGAATACATTACTCCCAACCTCACTTTTGACGAGGAGCGCACCCAGGCCGCCAAAGAGGAGATATTAAATAATTATTCCTGGGCAAACGGGCTGGTAGTCAGCGGGCAGAAGATTATCGACCGTGGAGAGATCGTTAGTCCGCATACCTATAATATCCTCGAATCATTGCGCAAAGAATCCATCAAACGCAACGAGTCTATGGGACAAAACCGTTTGATTCTCGGTGGTCAGGTTCTGTTTGTGGGTATGCTGATGCTTTGTTTCATGCTCTATCTCGATTTATTCCGGAAAGACTATTATCAACGGAAAGGCAGTCTGTCGTTACTATTCACCCTGATTGTGTTCTACAGTGTCATAACGGCTTTCATGGTGACACATAATATATTTAATGTGTACATCATCCCATACGCGATGCTGCCGATTATCATCCGTGTTTTTCTTGATTCGAGAACCGCTTTTCTGACGCATGTCATCACTATATTGATATGCTCCATCTCCTTGCGCTTCCCTCATGAGTTTATTCTGACGCAGTTGGCAGCGGGATTAGTGGCGATATTCAGCCTAAGGGAACTATCGCAGAGATCCCAGCTTTTCCGAACGGCCTTATTAGTGATACTGACTTATGCAGCCATTTATTTTGCTTTCGAACTGATGACGGAGAATGGTCTTTCCACCGACTTCTCGAAGTTGAACATACGCATGTACACTTACTTCATCATTAACGGAATCCTGCTATTATTCACTTATCCTTTATTATTCTTATTGGAAAAGACTTTCGGATTTACTTCCAATGTTACTTTGGTGGAACTTTCGAATATCAATAACGATCTTTTGCGGCAGATGTCTGAAACGGTTCCCGGAACCTTCCAACATTCCATGCAGGTGGCTAATCTGGCAGCAGAAGCCGCTATCCGCATTGGAGCAAAAAGCCAGTTAGTACGTACGGGGGCTTTGTATCACGATATCGGGAAGATGGAAAATCCGGCTTTCTTTACGGAGAATCAGTCGGGAGGAGTTAATCCGCATAAGAATTTGAATTACGAACAAAGTGCACAGGTCGTTATCAGTCATGTGACGGATGGATTGAAGCTGGCGGATAAACACAATCTGCCTAAAGCAGTCAAAGATTTTATCAGCACTCATCACGGACGGGGAAAAACAAAATATTTCTATATTTCCTGGAAGAACGAGCATCCGGACGAAGAGCCGAATGAAGAATTGTTCACTTATCCCGGACCGAATCCGTTTACCAAAGAGCAGGCTATCCTGATGATGGCGGATGCTGTGGAAGCTGCCTCACGCAGTCTTCCGGAATATACGGAAGAAACAATCAGCAACCTGGTCGACAAAATTATCGACTCACAGGTTACTGAAGGTTACTTTAAGGAATGTCCTATCACTTTCAAGGATATAGCAACTGTGAAAGCTGTATTCAAGGAAAAACTAAAGATTGCTTATCATACCCGGATCAGCTATCCGGAGTTAAAGAAGTAAGCAGGCCAGCGCAAGCGTCTTCCAACACATCGAGTACATATTCAAATCCTTCGGCCCCTCCATAATAGGGGTCGGGGACATGATCTGCAGGAATACGGGTGCAGTACTCCGTCATGCGATGAATCTTCTTCCATTCTTCGGGAGAAGGTGCTTTGTCTTTCAGATCATCTATATTCCGGTCGTCCATACCGATTATCAAATCAAAATGATAGAAATCTTCTATACGGACGGGGCGCGAACGATGCACCAATTGATAACCGCGACGAGCTGCATGAGCACGCATCCGGCTGTCCGGCAGTTCGCCCTGATGATAAGACAAGATTCCGGCGGAATCTATCACAAATTCTTTTTCCAGTCCCGCTTCTTTTATCAAATGAAGCATCACGCCTTCAGCCGTAGAGCTACGGCAGATATTTCCAAGGCAGACAAACAATATCTTTTTCATAATTTCAGTTTTAACAGATTCAAGAATAAGTCAAATGATAATTTTGCGGAGTGCCCTGAAAGAGCTTAATTATATAGCGTAGGGCAACGCCCTACGTAAAAACGACAATCTGAATTTGCGCCCTGAAAGGGCATAATTGTATACAGTTCCGCCCTTTCAGGGCTTGTGGCTGGTGTGTTTTTTTTCGTAGGGCGTTGCCCCACGCTATATAATTAAGCCCTTTCAGGGCACCCCAATAAATATATAATTGTAAGGCTTTCAGCCTAACTGCAAAATTCCCATTTAACCGATAAATTCTCATTTACCGGCGTAGCGCCGGAGCAAGGTTTCCATTCGGTATTCCCTGAAAGAGATACAGTTCCACCCTTTAGGGTATGTCTAAAACGATAACATGCCGAATGGAAACCTTGTTGGGGCGCTACGCCCCTAAATTCCCATTTAACGAACAATCATTTACAATGAGTTCAGTATTTGATTTGCCCGGTTCACGGTTACTGCTGCCGGGGTTTCCGGCATACTACCCAAGTTGAACGGAGCAAGCATTTTCTCTATTTTCTTTAATCCGGCTTTATTTCCCTTTTTCTCAAATTCCTGACGGAGGATATTTATCTTCTCGTGCGCCTGAATTCCTTCAATCAAGCGTTCGAAACGGATACAGCTACGCGCTCCCGGATATACAAGATACGTATCTCCACCTGCCCAACTGCGGAAACGGGAATCGAGCAGCGGTTCCAATGGCCAGCTGTTGTATGCCCAACGCAAATAACCGTCCAGGTGTTTCTTAGAAGAATAATAACTTATCCAGACAGCTTCTGCAGGATCGGAGAAAGTAAATGTATTGGGATGGGCTTCCGTACAGCAGGTGTAATAGTTGGTACGTTTGTTCTCTGCCGCACGGCGGAGACGTACTTCTTCGGGGAAGTTCTGTCCGATTACGATACAGTAATCATATAGATCGGGCTCAATCTCCGCATGGTAATTTCCTGCCAACGAAACTTTAAAATCCGGATCTGCTTTACGAATCACCTTCAAGGTCTTCTGCATCACTTCCATCGGACGTTCATCCATTGCAATAGCGCAGATATCGAACCATCCTTTTTCTTTCAGGTGCTTGGAGAAAGACGAAAGCATTGCTACCCACATTTCTTCGTAAGCCTCCTCGCCCGGTGCTGTTTTCACAAATTTCAGCGAGTTGGTTGCCTGGTCGTAATACTGGAATGACAACTCCCAGGGAACCATTGAATAACAGTTGATCTGTTTGTCAATGCCCACACTCATCATAAATTCTACCCAACGGTCGAAAATGGTATAGTCAAAAGACCATGTGCCGTCCGCCCGTTTCATCCAAGTAACCATTGTATCAAAATAATCTTCCGTCTGACCGTTCCAGGGTTTGTGCATCAAAGTAGCCGTGATAATCTTTTGTCCGGCGTCTGCCAGCATTTTCATCAAAGGACGCATCGCGTCTAAATGCTCCTGACTCCATAGAGGAACCTGATAGTAACGTGCCACTGCATAAGGACTTTGCCACAAATCCAAGTGGTAAGCCCACTCCGAAGGCGCCGGAAGTTCGCGGGAAGAAACCGTAATTTCCAGATTCAGGCGTTGCAACAGACGAGGGCCGTCGTTGATTAGCAACTCCCCTTTATACGTTCCGGGAACAGCCGATTGAGGAATCCAACATTGCACCCAGACAGGTTGAACTGTGCGGGCAGGCAAAGCCATTGCTTTCAGACTGGTATCAATAGGGTCGGCCACCAATAATGAATCATAATCCACCGCTTTCCGATGTCCGCAGGCACCTCTGCCGTCTTTGTTCAATTCGTCCGTCATCACATAACGAACAAAACCGCCGGTGAATGCATCTTGGGGAAGAATGTTTCCTTTCTTGTCTTTGAAATCACCAAAGCTGAAATTCAGGTCTTTCAGTTCTACACCTGTCCATACAACCGCTTGCGCGTTCACACGTTCACCACGCCAGCCTTTCAAAGCAACCGTTTGCTGGTTCTTCAACCGGGGAAGCCCGTGTTTTGCGTACCGGACGTCTGTTGTACCCCAAGACACTTGTGTTGTTGTCACTGCCGCCCATTCTTTATCAGACGGCGCAGCAGGGTCGGGCAATTCCTGATAGGTCAGTAAAGGGAACTTCGGTTGTCCTGTCGGAACACCACATTGAGTGACTCCTTGCTGGGCAAAAACTGCGCCTACGCTAAAGAGACAAGTCAGGGAAAAAATAGTAAGTCGTTTCATGGTTAGTTAATTAAATGATTAAAGGTTTTTATTAGGGGGAAAAATATTCAATCACATGGGGTCTACATCATAGTAGACAATCAAAGATTTATAGCGTTCATCTTCCAACATCTCCCGTTGGATGCGCAACAGCAACTCCCGGGCACGTCCCATCGGAGCGTTCTGCTCAATCTTTACAACAATCTTTTTAATAAACAACGTTTGGATACGGGCAACAGGAGGTTTATCCGGACCCAATACCCGATTGCCAAATACCGCCCGCAGCTTATCCGCCATCACTACCGCCATCTGATCCAGCAATGCTTCATTATGATTTTTCAGATAAACATATACCAACCGGTAATAAGGAGGATAATGGAACATCTGCCGTTCCGCCAACTGCCCGCCTACCATGTCTTCATAATCATTGGCAATGACCTGATGAATGATAGGATGCTCGATGCTCTTGGTTTGCAGCACCACCCTACCCCGCTTGTTCTTACGTCCGGCACGTCCTGCTACCTGCGCCATCAACTGGAAAGCCCGTTCATAGGAACGGAAATCCGGATAATTCAGCATCGTATCGGCATTCAGTATACCTACAATACTGACATGATCGAAATCCAATCCTTTTGAAACCATTTGCGTACCAATCAATATATCCGTCTTTCCCTGTTCGAAATCCGCAATAATCTTTTCATAAGCAGAGCGGGTACGTGTGGTATCCAAGTCCATTCGTGCCACTGCCGCTTCGGGAAAAAGGATTTTAATGTCATCTTCAATCTTTTCCGTACCAAAGCCACGGTTCACCAGTTCCGTACCTTCGCAGGCAGGACAGGATTTCGGCAGTTGGTAGGTATAACCGCAATAATGACAGGTTAGCTGATTGATCCCTTTATGATAGGTAAGGCTTACATCGCAATTCTTACACTTGGGCACCCAACCGCAGATACGACACTCCACCATCGGAGCAAACCCGCGACGGTTCTGAAAGAGAATCACTTGCTCTTCCTGTTCCAAAGCCTCTTTCATGTATTGTATCAAGAGCGGTGAGAATTGTCCCACCATCCTCTTTTTGCGATGCAATTCCTTTATATCCACCGGAATAATCTCCGGCAATTGAATTTCTTTATATCGTTCTTTCAGTTGTACAAAACCATATTTCCCCTCCCCTGCATTCTGCCACGACTCGATGGAAGGAGTAGCTGTTCCCAACAGGGTTTTAGCTCCGTACATGGCAGCCAGCACAATCGCTGCGCTACGGGCATGATAGCGGGGAGCAGGATCTTGTTGCTTATACGTATTTTCGTGCTCTTCGTCCACAATCACCAGTCCCAGATTCCGGAAAGGAAGAAACACGGAAGAGCGAACACCCAGGATAATATCGTACCCGTTCTCTCCCAGTTGTTTCCGCCATATTTCAACCCGTTCGGCATCGGGGAATTTAGAATGGTAGATCCCCAGGCGAGCACCGAAAACCCGTTGCAGACGCTCTGTAATTTGAGTAGTCAAGGCAATCTCCGGCAACAAATATAAGACTTGCTTTCCCTGACGAATCGTTTCTTCGATCAGATGGATATACACTTCCGTCTTCCCACTGGACGTTACTCCATGAAGCAGACACACGTTTTTCTCCTGGAAAGACTGAACGATTTCATCATGTGCCCGTTGCTGAAACTCGTTCAAAGCGTTCAGCTCGACTACCTCTTTCTCCTGTTTATTCAACCGTCCGATTTCGTGATAGTAGATTTCGAAAATCTTCTTATCCACCAGCCCGTTCAGTACCGAAGGAGCCACATTAGCCCGTTGCAACAATTCTTTCTTGGAGACTTCTTTCGGAGTTCCGGTTCCTAAAATACCTGAATACTCTACATACTTCATGAGCAACGCCAGTTGCTTCGGAGCACGAGACAGAATATCAAACAGAATATGGAGTTGCTTTTCATCTGCCGTACCCGCAAGCCGCACCCGTGCCTCTGTCTTAGGCTTATAAGTGCGTTTCAATTCTTCCTTTACAAAAATGGCTTCTTTATCGAGCAGGGACTTGATGGCAGTAAGAATATTTTTTATGCCGCTGTCTTTCTCCAGTTTAGTGACGGACTGCTGCGCATCTACGGCAAGTAAATCCAAAATGCGTTGTTCCCGTTCCGGCAACGGAGCATCCGCCTCAAAATCGGGATTATATTCAACAATCGTTTCACTCTCCAGCTTCAGACCGGAAGGAAGTGCCGCTTTATACACATCTCCCTGTGTACAGAGATAGTAATCGGCTATCCATTCCCAAAATTTGAACTGAACGGGTAGTAAAATGGGAGAAGCATCCAGCAATGCAGATATATCTTTCACTTCGTACTCCGTTGGAGCACAATAATGAACGTTAAGGACGATAGCCGTATAAAACTTCTTTCGCCCGAAAGGAACTACCACACGGCAGCCTATCTTCACATCTTCCGCACATTCGTCCGGCAAAGAGTAAGTGAAACTCTTCGGAAGCGGAAGCGGTAATATGACATCTACATATTTTTTCATTGCAGGTACAAAAATACAATAAAAAAATGGGGAATGAAAAAGAAGGAAGAGAGAACACTCAAAAGAAAAACGCTTCTTAAGGCAGGATTGGGCAGAAACAGTTTCGAGACTGCAACAGGGCAGCCCCCGAACAAAAAAAGAGTTCCCGTTCACCGGAAACTCTTTTTTATATACGATGTAAAATGACAGACTATTTAAAAAATATAGGCAACAGATACCTGCCAAGTCTTAGTCTTATAAGAAGCGTCTGTTCCTTCAATATCCGCAGTGTCGCCCAATGGGATATTGTAATTAGCACCTACCTGCAGATGGTTCAGCAACTTCAAACCGGCACCCACATTAATACCTACTTGCGCTTTCTTCTTATCAATTCCCGACTTCTTTTCAAAATCGAAATAAAAATCAGGACCTGCAGCAAGATAAATACCGGCCATACTTCCCAAACCGATTGTATATTTCAGGTTTACAGGAATATCAATACCGTTTTGCTTGATAGTCAAATCCTCGTTTCCTTCAGAAACCTTTATACCTCTTTGAGCAAAAAGCAAGGCAGCATCTACTCCCAACCCTACGATTGGAATATTAAACTCGGCCATCGGACCAATAAAGAAACCGGTAAAATTATCCTTCTTAAAGTTATCGCCTACATTAGAGAAACTCGCCTTCGACAAGTTCAAACCTCCTTTTACACCAAAGTGTATTTGCGCCTGGGCAGGCATCGCCATACCGATACATACGGCAATCATTAAAGCACCAAAAATCTTTTTCATAAATTTACGTGTTTATAATTCGGGACAAAGATATATAATTAGAATAAATAAACACAATTTATCTGTTTTTTGTTCGCTCAAAGTCGCTGTTGTTCACTTAATCCGACGCCCGTACCTTTATATTTGCTCTTTTGAAGATTGAACTTACAATAGAGCATCAGTTTCATCTAACACTCACAGACTAATAAGAAGTTCTTATTAGTTCAATTTTCATCCTATTTATCATCTATAAATATTGGAAAAATGATAGTTAATCAAATTTACTTCCTAATTATCATACATAACCTTTTCAGCCAACACGTACGGCAAGTGGTCTGCTCCAATGCAAGTTCTTTTTCTAAATGCCGCATCCGGTCACATTGCTTCAACCATTTGCTCTGCAGTGCATCATACAAAAATTTAGCTCCTTTATACATGGTGATTTCCTTATCTTGTTTGCCTAAAAGTGATGCGTATATTGAACAGACTTGAGATTTATCCATGCAATATCGTTCCAACTTTTCGATATACATCAATGTAATCCCCTTTTTATTTCGGTTGATAAAATCCTGAATACTTTCATCGTCGATGATGTCGATGTCAGCTCTTTGGTAGTCCACGGTGATTTCTCTTATCTCTATCAAGACCCAAATATATTCTGTCTCGAATCCGTACTTTGCAGCCGCTTCTTCTATACTAATCCATTGTGCCATAGCGTTTGTTCTTTTATGTGTGATACAATAAGGGATGAATAATGTTTTATTCATGTATATTAGCACAACGAGCATCCACTCTTTTTGCAGTCCGCCGGATGGAGATTGGCTAGGTTAAATTGTGGGGTAATTGATAACCGGCCGAATACAAGAAAGACGCAGATGCTGCTGTACCATTATCCACTTTCAAGGCTAGCTAAACCGACCAGAGAACAATGATAACAGCAGACACCCACGTCAATCGTTTATATATAACACATCTTTTACGAATATGTTGATATACATCCGTTCACGTGGAGTATCTACCGTATCATCTCCCTCTGTTTGAATTAGCTATTTCTGAAAGTGAGAGATAATACGCTTTTACTCCATATAGGAAATAAAAACCGCTTCCTGCCTGTTTCATCACGCTGATGGGCTGAAAGCGTATGACAAAGATATATGTTTTTTTTGAAAGGTAGCAGAAATATGGAAATAAATATAGGAAGTTCTGTATTAAAATGAATTTGATAAAATATAATCCTGTTTCTTATTTCTGATTACTGAAATCCGTCACCAATAAAAATAAATAAGCAATTTTATCTCTCATACTCTCATCAATCGTTTGAAAAGCCTTTATTCATCGGAGTTACAGGTATGAGAGTAAGTATGACAGTAAGATGAGAGTAACTTTTACTCTCACCATGCCTCGCACCAAGACAGAACCATTATCTTCTGACATACAGTACATTATCTACTATTACCAAAAGTATTAACAGCTATAGCATCAAGTATTAACTCCCTAAAAATCATATATTAATAGTTCGAAAATCAGGTATTAATGCATGGGAAACAGTATAATAACACCTATATTAGTAGTGACAATAAAAGCATTATAGATAAACTTATAACCAAGCTACCATCATCTTTCTACCATTTAAGCAGTGAATGTTCGTTAAAACACGAATATAGGATTTGCTTTTTATAGCATTGTTCGTATATTTGCGAACATTAAATAAAAGAGAAACTAATGTATGGAACAGCAGGAACAGATTGCTCGTTTTGCTAAAGCGTTGGGGCATCCCACCAGAATAGCAATACTTAATTTTCTTGCAAGGCAAGAAAGCTGTTATTTTGGGGACATCCACGATGAGTTGCCAATCGCTAAAGCAACCGTTTCCCAGCATCTAAAAGAATTAAAAGACGCTGGACTGATACAGGGTGAAATAGAAACGCCCAAAGTGAAATATTGCATAAACCGTGAAAACTGGGAAATAGCCAGACAGTTGTTCGCCCAATTCTTTTGCGATTGCGCTTCTAAAAAAGGTGCTTGCTGTGAATAGCAGCCCCTTTTTTAGACTTATTGTTCGTTGTTTTGCGAATTACGTTTAATATATAAAATAGAAAATATGGAAATTAAAGTTTTGGGTACAGGCTGCGCAAATTGTAAAGCTCTGTACGTAACAGTAGAACAGGCTGTAAGAGATCTAAATTTAGATGCTACGTTAGTTAAAGAGGAAGATATTTTAAAGATTATGGAGTATAATATCCTTAGTTTGCCGGCATTAGTGATTGACGAAAAGATCGTTTCCGCCGGAAGAAAATTATCCTTAGCCGAAGTAAAAGAACTATTGAAACAATAACTTAGAAACACTGTACCTATGAAACATTTATTTTTGATTGCTATCAGCTTACTCCTGCTTTCTTGTAGCGGGAAGCCAAAAACAGAAAATAAACAAGAGGTTTCCGCACAAGGAGATCGTGTAGAAGTAATCTACTTTCATGGAAAACAACGGTGTGTTACCTGCCGTGCGATTGAGCAACTGACGAATGAAGTGTTGGAAGCCACTTTCAGAAATCAAATCGATAAAGGGGCAGTTGTGTATAAGGTTATAGATATTTCAGATCCGCAAAATGAAGCGATTACGGATAAATATGAGGTGACATGGTCGTCTTTGTATATAAACGGCTGGAAGGGAGGAAAAGAAACTGTTAATAACATGACTGAATTTTCTTTTGCCAACGCAAAGGGGTCACCGGACATATTCAAAGAAGGTATAAAGAACAAAATAAATGAACTGCTAAAATAACTATTATATGGATTTTCTTCAAAATCTTCTGGATAATAGTAATATCCCGGTAATAACCGCTTTCCTGCTCGGTTTGCTTACAGCCATAAGTCCTTGCCCTTTAGCTACCAATATAACTGCGATAGGCTTTATCAGTAAGGATATAGGCAACCGGAACAAGATTTTTTTAGGAGGATTGCTTTATACCTTGGGGCGTGTTGTGGCTTATACGGTTTTAGGGATCATCCTGATTTCTATATTGAAAGAGGGATCAAGCATGTTTTCCTTGCAAAAAGGTATAAGTAAATATGGTGAGATACTAATCGCTCCGGTCTTGATATTTGTAGGGGTATTCATGCTTTTCGGAGATCGTTTGAATTTACCTAAGTTCGGATTTTCGGGAACAGGAAAGGCGGAAAAACTGAAAGGCAATTTAGGCAGCCTTTTGCTTGGAGTGCTTTTCGCTCTGGCATTTTGCCCTACCAGCGGACTGTTTTACTTCGGGATGCTTATACCGATGTCGGCAGCAGAACCGGGAGGCTACCTTTTGCCTATTGTCTATGCGGTAGCCACCGGCCTGCCCGTTATTCTGGTAGCTTGGATTTTGGCGTATAGCGTTGCCGGGATAGGCAAATTCTACAACCGCATACAGGTATTTCAGAAATGGTTTAACAGAGTGGTCGCTGTTTTGTTTATCGCAGTCGGCATTTATTACGCATATATCAATTACTTATAAATTAAATAAAAACAGAATATGAAAAGAATCGAGATTTTTGATCCGGCAATGTGTTGTCCTACCGGATTGTGTGGCCCGAATATCAATCCTGACCTTATGAGGATTGCAGCCGTACTGGAAACCCTCAAAAGACAGGGGATCGTTGTCGAGCGTCATAATTTACGGGACGAGCCGCAGCTTTATGTCAGCAATAAAACGGTTAATGATTATTTGATGAAAGAGGGTGCGGAAGGCTTGCCAATCACCATAGTAGAGGGGGAAATCGTGGTAACAAAAGGTTATCCGACCAATAAGCAGTTGAGCGAGTGGACAGGCATTCAGTTAGACATTATTCCAATTATCAACCAATGAGATTATGAAGAATTTCAATTTATCAGACATACAGTTAACAAAGTATTTGTTTTTTACAGGTAAAGGCGGTGTAGGAAAAACTTCTATCGCTTGCGCTACGGCCGTAGGTCTTGCGGATCTTGGCAAAAAGATATTATTGATAAGTACAGATCCAGCCTCTAATTTGCAAGATGTGTTTGGGCAGGAACTGAACGGGCATGGTACGAATATCTCCGAAGTGCCCGGCCTGACGGTCGTAAATCTTGATCCGGAAAAAGCAGCCGCAGAATACCGGGAAAGCGTAATCTCCCCTTATCGTGGGAAATTGCCGGAAAGTGTGATCCGGAATATGGAAGAACAACTGTCCGGATCTTGCACGGTAGAGATTGCAGCGTTCAATGAGTTTTCGGATTTTATCACCGATAAAACCAAAGAAAAAGAATACGATTATATCATTTTTGATACAGCGCCAACGGGACACACCCTAAGAATGTTACAATTACCATCCGCTTGGAGTACGTTTATCAGTGAAAGTACGCATGGCGCATCCTGCTTAGGCCAGCTGTCGGGACTGGAAGAAAAAAAAGGCATTTATAAACAGGCTGTAAATACCTTGTCCGATGAAAAAGCAACCAGCCTGATACTAGTTGCCCGCCCGGATCTTGCTCCATTAAAGGAGGCTGCACGCTCTTCTCACGAGTTGAATTTGCTTGGCATAAAAAACCAGGTACTTGTCATAAACGGAGTGTTACAACAAGCCGATGATAACGACAAAGTTTCCAAGTTATTAAGCGAAAAACAAACTTCGGCTTTACAGAACATTCCGGAGGAGTTGAAAGATTATCCGGCATATAGCGTTCCGTTACGTTCCTACAATTTATCAACTATAGAAAATATCCGGAAAATGTTATCGAGCGATAACCTTATTCCGGGAGGTGATTACAAGCCTTTGCAGGGTGAAAAGAATCTGGATGATTTGGTAAATGACCTTTTTTCTTCCGGCAAACGGGTTATTTTTACAATGGGAAAAGGGGGCGTAGGAAAAACGACTGTTGCAACCAATATCGCCCTAAAGCTAAAAGAACTTGGCGCAAAAGTGCATTTGACAACAACAGACCCGGCCAATCACTTGAATTATGAACTTGTAATAAAAGCAGGAATCGATGTTAGTAAAATTGACGAAGCGGAGGTTCTGGAGGCTTATAAAAACGAGGTAAGGGCAAAAGCCAGGGAAAACCAAATGACGGCCGAAGATATGGAATATATTGAGGAAGATCTGCGTTCCCCTTGCACACAGGAAATAGCTGTATTCAAGGCATTTGCCGATATAGTGGAAAAGGCTGATACGGAAATTGTAGTAATAGACACAGCACCAACCGGACATACTTTGTTATTGTTGGATGCAACGCAAAGTTATCACAAGGAGGTAGAACGGACGCAGGGAGAAATCAAGGGAGCAGTGGCAAACCTGTTGCCACGTTTGCGCAATCCCAAAGAAACGGAGGTTGTTATCGTAACACTTCCGGAAACAACTCCTGTTTTTGAGGCGGAACGTTTATTACAAGATTTACAACGGGCAGGCATCAAGAACAAATGGTGGGTGATAAACTCCTGTTTATCTCTGGTTGATACCCAAAACCCATTTTTAAAGGCCAAAGCACAAAGTGAGTTGCCATGGATCGACAGAGTAAAGAAATTATCAGACAGTAATACCGCGTTAATCGCATGGAGAGCAAAATAAAAAGAGAGTGATTATGAAACAACTTGCTTTTTTAGACCGTTATTTGACGGTATGGATTTTCTTAGCAATGTTTATCGGTGTAGGATTGGGTTACCTATATCCCGGCATCGTAGACTTTTGGAGTCATTTTGAAGTCGGAACGACGAATATACCCTTGGCAATAGGGCTTATCCTGATGATGTATCCACCTTTGACAAAGGTGAAATATGAAGAATTAGGCAACGTATTCAAAGATAAGAAAATCCTGACTGTATCACTTCTGTTGAATTGGTTGGTAGGGCCGATACTGATGTTCGTTCTCTCAATCATCTTCCTGCATAATTACCCCGAATATATGTACGGATTGATTATGATAGGTCTTGCACGATGTATCGCCATGGTACTGGTTTGGAGCGAACTCGCAGGAGGAAGCAACGAATATACGGCCGGACTGGTCGCTTTTAACAGCATCTTTCAGGTCCTTTTCTTTTCTGTATATGCTTATTTCTTCTTATCTGTGTTCCCTGAATGGGTGGGAATGGAAACAACCGACGCCGTTCAACAAATCACGATGTCCGAGATTGCGAAAAGTGTAGGCATTTATTTAGGAATACCGTTTGTTCTTGGATTTCTGACACGTTTAGTCTTGGTTAAGAATAAAGGCATGGATTGGTATTACCAGAAATTTATCCCTAAAATCAGCCCGGTTACATTGTTGGCCTTGCTGTTTACAATCGTGATAATGTTCTCTTACAAGGGAGAATATATCATAAAATTGCCGTATGATGTGATGATAATAGCAGTACCGTTGGTGTTGTACTTTGGAATCATGTTTTTTGTTTCCTTTTTTATTACCCGAAAAATGGGAACGGATTACCCAAAAGCCGCATCCGTATCATTTACGGCTACCGGAAATAATTTTGAATTGGCTATTGCTGTGGCTATTGCCGTTTTCGGTATCAGTTCGGGAGAGGCTTTCGCCGCGGTAATCGGGCCACTGGTAGAAGTACCCGTATTGATACTATTAGTAAGATATGCGTTAAAGATGCGCCGCAAATTTAAAGCAAAGAACTAGAAACTACAGTTCCGAGGCGGGAAACTACAGTTTCCAAGGCAAGAAACGCCAGTTCCCAAGGCGGGAAACGACAGTATCTAAGGCAGGAAACGAGAGTACCTAAGGCAGGAAACTGAAGTTTCCATATAGAGTTATTATAACTCTCCCGTAAGGATTGTACTGTACTGGATTTAGTTGACAACTTCGTTTGTTATACCTAAGTTAGTTAAC
>NZ_JAHQVH010000023.1:0-91893 GCF_019052435.1 Bacteroides sp. MSK.20.12
TCCTCTTTAGACTGGCTAAGATTTATGCATACCCCCAATGATTATCGGGTGAGCCCTGACGGGTTGAATAGAAAATGCCATTGATATAGCTTATAATACACGTTATAAGAGATCAGATAAGTGTAGAAAAAATAGTGACGCCATAAGCTCGGGATAGTGACGGTATTGTTGTTGTATACCGTCACTATCCTTACCGGATAGCGTCACTATTTTGTGGCAGAGAATCTGTTGACGAATATTATCATTGGATCTTGTGGTTAGGGGAGATAAAAACAAAATCCTGACGAAATCGCTTCGGCAGGATTCTATTTCATTTTTTACTTAAATGTGGCTACGTAATAAAATTATGACTAATTAATTCAATTCTGATACTGCAAAGATAATGCGTTTCAGTATGAGTCACAATCACCTTTATGAGGTATATTATGTAGTAGTTCTCACTATTTATGGTTAGTAGCAGGTGTTTTTTCTACTTTCTTCCACTCTTTTGTCTCAAAATCATATGTTTTAATGATTCTTGCAGGGCATCCGGCGCATATTGAATAAGGTGGAACGGAATGACTGACTACGCTTCCGGCAGCCACTACGCAATGTCTTCCTAGGGTTACTCCCGGTAGAATGACCGAATTGGCGCCTACCCATACGTCATCTTCAATGACAACAGGCAGTGTGCTGACTCCTTGTTCATCAATCATCTTTTCCGCATCCTGGTAATTGTGGTTAAGTCCTGTGACTGTTACATTCTGTGCCAGGTTGACATGGTTGCCGATATGAACCGGACCTATGATTGTATTTCTTAATCCGATGCGTGTATAATCTCCGATTGTTAGGTCGCCAACTGCATTGTTCAGGCAGGAGAAATCTTCGACAACAGAATATTTTCCCAAGAAGAACCGGTTGAAAGGAGGGAGGTCTTTGCGGACGCTTCGGTAGATAACAGAACCCTTTCCACGTTTCAGGTATATGAAATCGAAGAGCCGTATCCACCAGTTGGGGCGAGTTTTAACGGGATGCATGATGAAACGATGCACAGCCTGTTTTAAACCGGGGTTTTCTTTAATTCGCTGTTTTAGTGTTTTTTTCTCCATATTGAATGTTTTTTCTTCTTTTTGTCCTCTACCAGATAATCAGGGATTGCCAGACTGTAAGTGATTAATAGACCGAAGAGTGCAATCCACCATCCAAATGATAAGGTCCAATTATATATGGTAATCAACAAAGTCCAGATGCTTACAAAGATACATAATTTAAGTGGAGAAGGTATCAATTGTTGTACGATCCGGTTACAGAAACTCCAGTTTCCTTCAAATATGGAAGGGAGTAAGTAAGAAGTCGTTTTCCGGATACGTTTCCGATAAGGGCAGACCGGAGCGGATTGGCAGTAAACAATTACGTCCGGTAGGTAGTCAATGTATATATTCTGTCGGAATAACTTTCGCTCAATATTGGTTTTGGAACTTTTCATGTTCTTTTGCAGCCATTTCAGATCGATTACCATGTTGGTTCCAAGCAAATAGGATGATAGTCCGAATTGTGTATTACCGGCTCTGCAAAGGCTGTTTTTTATTTCTTCACGTATGGCACAGAAGTGATTACGGAAACCTTTGTGGTTTTCTATCACCGTATGTAGCTGGACGGCTTGTATACCAGCATCGTATGCATTGTATATTTTGTCCAGAAATTGCGGAGATAAAGCGGATGCTGTATGGGATAGAAAGAGAACCAGATCGTAGTGCTCTGGGTCTAAACTGTGGATTGTCTGATGCAGATCGCTGTATGTGATAAACTCATATGATTCTTCTTTATATATATCTGGAAGAAGGCTTCCTTCTGGAACGAGAATGGCGCAACGATATGCTTTTTGAGCTTTAGGGTAAGTGATATGTTTGCAATGTGAAGCTACGGCCATCACAAAGAGGTATAGCAGCAAAAGCCCTGTACAGAAGAATATCAGGTCATCTATTATGTAGATATAAGAGTCTATCATCTGGAAGGAGATTATACGTTCTCTTTTTGAATGAATGCAGTAACTGTTTTCAGAATAATCTTTATATCCAACCAGAAAGAGAATGTCTTTGCATAGGTAATATCCAACTGCTTACGTTCTTCGGCAGAAAGTTTACCGGCTTCACCTCTTTTCTCTACCTGCCATAAACCGGTCAATCCGGCCGGACCCATGAAACGGTCGATGTGCTCATCGCTTGTCAGCAATTCGGCTTCATAGAGTGGGAGAGGACGGTTGCCTACTATTGACATATCCCCCTTTAAAATATTAATAAGCTGAGGTAATTCGTCAATACTATATTTACGGATAATGCGTCCTATCTTTGTTATTCGCGGGTCATTTTCCAATTTAACGAAAGCATTGCTTTTTTCTTTGGACTTCTTGTTGATGTAGTCTTCTTCGGAGATTACGAAATCGTCCGATATCAGGAGGATTTCTTCTTCGTCGGCTTCTTCATTAATTTCCGCTTCCGGTTCTTCTCCCCAAATATCCTCATCTTCCTGTTGATACTGGTTAAGAGCATTGAAATCCTTTAAATGCTTGTCGGCATCAGTGTACATCGAACGGAATTTAAGGAAGTCGAATATCTGATAGTTACTTCCTACTCGCTTGGATTTGTAGATAATGGGGCCCTTGCTTTCTAACCGGATAGCTAATGCAGTAAATATTAGGAGAGGAGAAAGGCATAATATCGCCATTCCCGAAAAGAATATATCAAAAGTTCGTTTCCATAAAGGCAACCGGAAAGCATTAATATTTTGTGTTTTAAGCTGAAGTGCCTTTATTTTCTGATCTTTTCTTCGTTTAAGGAAAGTCGATAAGTCTTTTAAAGCCTCTTGGCTCGTTTCATATTTGATTGTATTGTTAATGCCGGCTTTAAGATATTCGGATGCTTCTTCCTTAGACAAGGAATCGATGACGAGTATCATATAAAGTCCCGGATATTTTTTGCGCATGTATTGGATATCTGCAATATCTTGGGATAAGTTCACCTGTTCGAAAAATAGGGCTGCGTCATATTTTTCGCGTATTTTCTCCAATACTTTGACAGCTTTGCTACAATTGGACGCAGCATAGAATACCCCAATACTTAGTCGGGAGAGTAGTTCTATTGTTTTGCTATCTCTGCCTATATAAACAAAATATTGCATGTGTAGAAGACCCGGTATTAGTCAATAATCTTTTTGATTCGGATTTTGAGTTCCAATGGGTTGAATGGTTTCAGGATATAGTCTTCTGCTCCCTCTTCCAGTAGTCTGATTCTTTCCGTTGTACTTTCTTCGCTGGATAACATAACGATAGGAATTGACTTGAATAATTCATTGTTCTTCATGTATCTTAAAAATTCATCACCCATCATAAGAGGCATACGAATGTCTGAAATAATGAGGTCAGGTACATTGCCTTCATTAAGCCATTCTATTGCTTTGATGGGATCTTCCAAATAGGTAAAATCATACTCTTTTCCTAGATACACACCGGCCACTTTTCCGATTGTCGATTTATCGTCGACTAGTAATATTTTTTTCTTCATACGAATAGACCTTTCTATCGCTTGCTTTGTTATTTGATTTATTGATTGAGATTGTTGCCACATTATATTTGTGATACACTGCAAATATAGATATTATTTTAGAATAATCTCCATTCTGGAGAGTAAAATTCGTGATATATGTTTTTTTTCTATTAATTGCGACTAACAGTATCTTGATGAAAAAACACGGATTTCAACTTTCATGAAATCCGTGTTGATGATTGACTGTTTGGCTTATTTATAGACTCTTGATGAATCAAAAGTTTTCCACCATTCTTCATTCTTAGTACCGCCACTTGTTACCCAACTTTCGAACAGCGAGTAAGCAGATTTGATATTCACATATTCCAAAGGCCATTTGAAGTCTGTCGGAACCATGATTCCCCATGCCAGGTTATCTTTACTGATGTAATATCTTTTGCGAGAAGTAGAGCTATCGTCGTTGTTGCCTCCGAACAAGTCGGTATTTGCTAACTTAGTGGGTTGGTAACCGACGATATGGATCTCTTTACGCTGGTTTCTGTTTCCTTCTACGAAGATGAACACATTCAGTTTGTTGATATTAAGCTCATCCACAGAAATTGGGTTACTGAACTTGATAGTGAAACTGATATTTTTAGGATTCGTATTGGCAGAATGATCTTTAATGGTATTAATCTGTTCGTAACGGTCTCTTCCCAATGCGTTGTGAGCATCGTCAAATAATGGGATAACAGCATAGTCCTGGCCGTTCTCAATCTTATTACTATTCACATTAAAGTTTTTAGCAAGAGAGTTATCACTGAACACCACCGGTTGTGTGATAGCACTGGCAGGAACACCGTCCAGCATGATAGCAGCTCCGATGCTCTTCGTAGCTCCGGCAGCCGATAAATCAAGACTTAGCGTGAACTCTTCTGCCTTATTATCCTTGTTGATGGAAATCTTTCTTTCTTTGATAATCAAAACAAGGTCGTTCATATCGTAATCTCCATATAAAGGCCACTGGTCTTCAAATAGATAAGCGTAATTACGAGTGTCATCCATGATGATCGGGAATTTAGGATCTTCTGGTTCTTCTCCTTCATTTCCATTATTCTTAGTACCCGTGCAGACATCTATCACGACTTTGGATTCTCCCATTTTAGTGAAGTATGCGCCATTTTGTACATAGAAGTTGTTCCAATATGGGCTCTTTTCAACATGATTATCACATTCAATAACTAAGTTTCCGTCATACGTAAAACCTTGTCCGGTTATAACCGGAGATTTTATCATAGAAGTATTTTCGCCCTTTCCGTAAAATTTAGCATGAGCTGTATTCATGTAAATACTTGTAGTTGCATCCAGCATAGAACCATTGCTCAAGTTGACTGTCCCATTAACAAACTCCATCGTAGGAGCTTTTAAATATCCTTGGGTAAAGTTGAATGTTGCTCCGTTTGCATAGAAAGAAGTTGTGGCTTCCAGGCTGCAAGCATTGTTGAATGTTGTATTGGTGAGGCTTATAGTTGTAAATCTCATGATGTTGTTATTGGTAGCAACAGCATCAGAATTTGCAATTAATTCCTTACCATAAATCTCTCCGTTATTTTCTAGTGAGAAATTAGATGGCAGATTTAATGTACCTTCAAGCTCAATTTTATTATCATTCACAATTTTTGTGTTAGAATTGATTGAGATGTCTCTGCTTGTTATGGTTCCTTCGTTGTAGAGTGTTGCACCGGAATGCAGAATCATGGTATTTGTTACCGCCAGTGTCCCCCAGTTTCTTAATGCAGCAGGCGCTCCATTAGTGAATGATACATCGTCTGCGTTTACTTCTCCTTTTTCCATGATAGTCAGCATGGAGTTTCTGATGAATGTCATGGTTCCTGATGCATTAATCTTTGCATTGTTCATCACAATGATTTCAATTCCGTTCTGGAATTGGAAAGTTGCAGGAATAGTCCATTGGGCATCTACATAAACTCTGGTTGCAATATCACCGTCATATCCGTCAAATTTGAATATACCATTATAGTCAGAGGTGATTTTGTAATTAGCATTACGCAGTAAAGTAGTTCCTGTCATTTCTGTAACTTCCTTAGCGTCAGCTGGTATGGAAGAATAATCCGGTTTTTCAAATGCGAGGCTTCTTGTAGCGGCACCACGACTCATTAATGCTCTATTTTGTGCTGCAGATTCTGCATAATAGAGCTTACAGGTAATATTATCGCTGTTTTCCGGCACATCGAACTGATATACCTGTTCACGTCCTCTTGGGTCGGTTTGTTTCACGTAAATACCCTTTTGAGTGGGAAGCAGGCTGACAGCAGCTGTAAATTTAAAGTTGTTTTCTTTGTTAGCTGTCCTTGTAGCGAGTACGGAAGCATTTTCGTTAGTCAAAGGATCTTCTGCATATATTTCAATTAAATAAGCAAATTGCCCTCCTTCTTCATCTTTCACTTCGACTGAAACATTTTTAGTGGTTATCATGTTCCAATTGATATCATCGGGAGCAGCAAAGCCATCTCCCATCGGGTTAGGTGTTTCATAAGACGGATCATAGAGATCCTTTCCGGAGTCCACACAACTAAACATAGTACCTGCCATTGCTATTGCAATAATGGGCACAAATTGAACTGTTTTTTTCATCATAATGTATTATTGCTTGATTGTTTGTAACCAAATCCATCACAAAAATAACTGCATATCTTTTATTGGAAATGTTTTTTCTGTTATTTTATAGAGTGAAAACAACTATACTTCTGTTTTGGTTCTTCTTTGGCTCGTTTAGGTTTGATGAAGTCTCGATGATGGTGAAGAGAAATCCCTTGATTTTCACTTTTATAAGACTGCTCTGCTTAAAATGAAAATCAAAGGATTATATTAAGTGTATTTAATTTAAGACTTAGTAATTTCTCCTATTAAGCAGGAGTTCATTTTATATCGGATATCCTTGTTGGGTAATCCATGTCCCAATAAAAACATGAGTTTTGTTATGGCACATTCGGGAGTACTGTCATATCCGCTGATTACACCTGCTTCCAAAAGGTGCATTCCTGTTTCATAACGTCCCATCTCTACTGCTCCGGAGGCACATTGTGTGATGTTGACAATGATAATTCCACGATCGGTAGCCTCTTTTAGCTGACGGATGAACCATTCCTTTTGCGGGGCATTTCCCGAACCGAAGGTTTTCATGACAACTGCCTTCAATCCGGGAACATGAAGCAGAGAAGTTACGATACTCTCCTGAATACCAGGGAAGAGAGTCAAAATAACTACATTGGTGTCAAATAGATAATGCGGCTTTAATGGTTTTGTCGGATCTGGTTTCCGGATAAGATGGGGTTCATATTTGATGTGGATACCTACCCGTGCCAAGGGTGGATAATTGAAAGAGCGGAAAGCGTTAAAATTCTCCGCATTAATTTTGGTGGTACGGTTGCCACGCATCAAATGATTTTCAAAGAAAATACAAACTTCAGGAACGATGGCCGTACCATCCGGGTTTTTGGCAGCTGCGATTTCAATGGCTGTGATGAGATTTTCTTTTCCGTCTGTGCGCAAAGTTCCGATTGGTAGCTGGGAACCGGTGAGAATGACGGGCTTGCTTAGGTTTTCGAGCATAAAGCTTAATGCAGAGGCTGTGTAAGCCATCGTATCTGTTCCGTGAAGGATGACAAAACCATCAAAATAATCATAATTGTAATTGATAATCTTTACTAGCTTTGCCCAGTAAGCAGGTTCCATATCCGAAGAGTCGAGAGGGGGATCAAATTGGTAGGAAGAGATGCGGTAGTTGAATCTTTTTAGTTCGGGTACATGCTTAAGCAAATGATCGAAGTTGAAGTTTTCTAAGGCACCTGTTTCCGGATTCTCTATCATTCCGATAGTTCCACCCGTGTAAATTAACAAAACGGAAGGGGTTTCTGCTCTCATAATTGTTGAATTACTGTTAAAACGCTGGCAAAGATAGGAAAAAATAGTGATTTATGATTTATGAATTATGATTTATGAGTTTTCGAATGATTTTGTAGATTTATCATTCATGTGAACCTCCCTCACGTCCCTCACACTTGATTAATTTATTAGAATTACCAATGACCTGGATTCAACTGCTGATTCGCATAAATCATAATTCATAAATTATAAATCATAAATCATTTCACCGCTTCTTTTAATTTAAGGATGGCTTTTTCCGGGTCTTTTTCTTCTTCGAGCAGAGTAACGAACTTACTGCCGATGATAGCTCCGGAAGCGTGTTCGCAAGCTGCCTGGAACGTTGCTTTATTGGAGATGCCAAATCCTATCATCAACGGATTGTTCAGATGCATATCTTTTATTTTCTTGAAGTATGCCTGTTTTTGTTCGTTGAAATTCTGTTGTGCTCCGGTAGTTGCTGCTGATGAAACCATGTAAATGAATCCGTCGGTATGTGTATCTATTTCGCGTACCCGTTCTTCGCTGGTCTCCGGTGTGATGAGCATAATCACTTTAATGTTGTAGCGCTCGGCAATGATACGATAATGTTCTTGATAATCACGGAAAGGGAGATCGGGGATGATGACGCCATCAATACCGCATTCCACGCATTTACGGCAGAAGTTTTCAAATCCGAATTGCATGATTGGATTTAAGTACCCCATGAATACAAGTGGTATTTTTACGTCCTTGCGAATATCCCGCAATTGTTCAAAAAGAAGTTTTAAAGACATGCCGTTGCGCAATGCTTGGGTAGCGGCATTCTGGATAACAATGCCGTCTGCCATCGGATCACTGAAAGGAATACCGATTTCAATCATGCTTACTCCATGTTTTTCGAGTGTGCGGATTACATTGGCAGTACCATCTAAAGTGGGGGTGCCGGCACAAAAATAAATAGAAAGTATGTCTTTCTTGTTGCTATTGAAAAGTTGATTAATTCTATTCATGACGTTGGAATTTTAAAGTGATGATTTTAATTCGTTTAAAAATGTCCGGATACGCTCCGGATCTTTTTCTCCCGGTTTGGTTTCAAAACGGCTGTTGAGATCATATCCGGCAAGCCGGGGATGCTTGAATTCTTTCAGGGCATTGGCACTGTATGAGTTGATACCTCCGCTCAAAAGGAAAGGTACATCTCCGTTATATGTGTGTAATATGCTCCAATCAAATTGATTTCCCGAACCACCATATTGCTCGCATTTGGTATCGAACAGAAAAAGATCACAGACTTTTTCGTAGTCATACACCTTTTTCAAGTCTTTGGGGCGGTCTACGGAAAAGGCCTTGATGATTTTCAATCCGGTAGAATGTAAGGACCGGCAGTATTCCGGCGATTCATTTCCGTGGAGTTGCACATCATTCAGTCCGAAACGATCAGCATACATGCTGACCACTTGCTTATCTTCATTGACAAAGACGCCGACACGCCGGGCATGAGTGGGCAGGTAAGCCGGAAGCTCGTAGACACATCGGGGAGATTTAGGATAAAAGATGAATCCCAGCATATCTATGCCTTCGATAGCCTCTACGTCCTGTATGTTTTCAGCTTCTCGCATACCGCATACTTTGATAATTTTTCCGTTAATCATAGGGCTGTCCGTTTTGAATAATTAGTTTATTGAATGGCTTGCAGGAAATTCTGTAAAGTTTCTCCCGGTCGCTGTGTTTTCATAAATGTTTCGCCGATCAGGAATCCCCGGAATCCGGCTGCCCGGAGGCGTTTAACTATTTCCGGATCGGAGATGCCGCTTTCAGATACCAGTACCGCATCTTGAGGAAGTTGTCCGACCAGGCGGAAAGAGTTTTCTACATCGGTGAAGAAAGTACCCAGATTACGGTTGTTGATACCTACCATATCTATTCCTTTGTTAATGTACGCCAGTTCTTCGGAACTATGAATCTCTAATAAGACCTCCAGTCCTAATTCATGGGCTTTTTCTGCAAGTTCATTGCATTTTTCCGGTTCTAGTGCGGCTGCAATGAGAAGTACGGCATCTGCACCAACAATTTTAGCTTGGTAAAGCTGGTATTCATCAATGATGAAGTCCTTTCTAAGGATGGGAATTTCCACCAAAGGGCGTGCGGCGCGGATATCTTTCAGGCTTCCTCCGAAAAACTTCTCATCAGTAAGGATGGAAAGGGCGGAGGCACCTGCCGCTGCATAGGAGGGAACGATCTCTTCCGGACGCGCTTCTTCTTGTATCCATCCTTTGGAAGGAGAGCGCCGCTTGAACTCGGCGATAATACCTGATGTGGAAGAGGCTAATGCCTGCTTCATAGAGCGGGGAGTCGGAGATTCGCTGATACCTTCCTGTAATTGTTCGATAGAAATAGCCTGCTTTTGCAGGTCAACTTCAAATCGTTTGTTTGCTATAATCTCGGATAATATATCTTTCATTAGTTCGTTTGTTTTTATATTTATAATCAGACTTGCTAATCGTAAATCAAATTAACTATTCAATTCGATGAATTTTTTTAGTGTTGCTAATGCACGTCCGCTTTCCAATGATTCTTTGGCAAGAGCAATACATTCTTCAATTGTCTTTTCCGGACGAATCACATGGATAGCGAAAGCAGAGTTGACTATCACTACATTTTTTTGAGCTTCCGTAGCTGTATTATTCATGATATGATCGAAAATCTTAGCTGCATCTTCCGGTGTTTGTCCGCCATCCAGATCAATATCCTTATAACGGGAGAAGCCGAGGCTTTCGGGAGTGTAAATCTTTTCATGATCGCTGGTTGCCACTTTAAACTCATTGGTCAGAGAAATCTCATCATATCCGTCAAGGCTATGAACAACGGCAAATTTCGTCTTGCTTTCCTGATAAGTATAGGTGTAAAGGCGAAGTAACGGTAGATTGTAAACTCCTAACAATTGGTAAGCAGGTAATACCGGATTTACCAATGGACCGAGCATATTGAAGAAAGTGCGCACTGCCAATCCTTTACGAACCGGAGCTACTGCTTTTAATGCCGGATTGAATAAAGGGGCATGCAGATAAGCAAGATTGCATTTTTCCATGCTGCGACGCAGTTGGTCTACATCACTGGTGAATTTTACACCGTGTTGCTCCATTACATTACTGGCACCACTGACCGACGTTGCTCCATAGTTACCATGTTTCACAACCGGGAAGCCGGCTCCGGCAACTGTGAAGCAGGAAGCTGTAGAAATATTGAATGTATTTTTTCCGTCACCTCCGGTTCCTACGATATCAATCGGAGCGAAATCACTCAAATCGACCGGAATACGCATTTCCAACAGTGCGTCACGGAAACCGCATAATTCCTCTACGGAAATATTACGCATCAGAAAGACGGTGATGAGTGAGGCCACTTGCACATCGTTATATTTCCCTTGCGCGATGTTCTGTAGAATGGTGCGCGCTTCATCGCGTCCCAAATATTGATGTTCGAAAAGTTTGTATAGAATCTGTTTCATAAGTTTAATCGTTTAAGAAGTTTTTGATAATTTCTTTTCCTTGCGGAGTTAATACTGATTCGGGATGGAACTGAATACCATGTACATTATACGTTTTATGGCGGATTGCCATGATTTGTCCCTCCTGGCTTTCTGCTGTTATTTCCAGACAGTCCGGAAAGCCTTCCCGGCTGACTACCCAGGAATGATATCTTCCAACAGGGATTTCTTTTCCTAATCCTTCAAAAAGCAGGTCCTGACGAATGATACTTACCGGAGTTTGTACGCCATGATATACTTCTTTGAGATTTTCCAGACGTGCTCCGAAGGCTTCGCCGATAGCCTGATGACCCAGGCAAACCCCCAGAATGCTTTTGGTCGGAGCGTATCTCTTAATAATAGGTAGTAACAAGCCGGCTTCTTCGGGTATGCCCGGTCCGGGAGACAGGATGATTTTATCAAAACGATCTACTTCATCAAGCTCTATCTGGTCGTTGCGGACTACTTCTATATCTGTAGCCCCTAATTCTTTCACTACATGCAGCAGGTTATAAGTGAAAGAGTCGTAGTTATCTAAAAGTAATATTTTCATTTTTATTGTCATTGTAAAATGGTTGTTCAAATACTATCTCTGCTTTTCTGCCTAAAGAAATAGAAGCGTTTAGGCAACGGGAATCTTTTTTCAGGCAACAGCAATTATTTTTTAGGCTGACTATTTTGGCCGGTTAATTTTTTAATTTGACAGCTAAATCAATTGCTTTTTTCAGTGCTCCCAGTTTATTGTTCACCTCTTGCAGTTCGTATTCATCTTGGCTGCGTGCTACGATACCTCCTCCGGCCTGGAACCAGAGTTCGTTGTTGCGGCTTACAAAAGTACGGATGGTGATTGCTTGGTTTAATTCGCCATTCAATCCGATAAAACCGATACAACCACCGTAGGCTCCACGATTATGTGGCTCGATTTCACTGATTAACTGCATAGCGCGTACTTTGGGGGCGCCGCTTAACGTACCGGCCGGGAACGTGTCAATAAACGTTTTTATTTTGTCTGCGCCTTCATTCAGCATACCACTGACACGGCTTACCAAATGAATAACATGGCTATAATATTGCGGTTCCTTATAGAATACCACGCGTACGTCATGGCAATTACGTGAAAGATCGTTTCTTGCAAGATCAACCAGCATGACATGCTCTGCATTTTCTTTAGGGTCGGCCAGTAAAGCCTCTGTCAATTCGCGGTCTTTTACTGTGTCTCCCGTGCGACGGGTGGTTCCGGCAATCGGATCAATGTAGGCGCGGCCGTTTTCGATTTTGCAATGTGTTTCCGGCGAAGAACCAAAGATACGATATCCTCCGAAGTCGAAATAGAAAAGATAAGGAGAAGGATTGATGCTGCGGAGTGCGCGATAAACTTTGAAATCATCTCCGGCGTATGGTTGGATAAATCTTCTGGAAAGCACGATTTGGAAAACATCTCCGCGCATACAGTGTGCGATTCCTTTGCGCACATTTGCTTTGTGCTCTTCGTCGGTGATGGGGCTGGTTACGGGGCCTGTTACAGAGAAATTGTAGGAAGCATAATTCCGGTTTTCGATGGCTGCTTCCAGTTCCGGCAAACCGCTTTCTTCTCCTTCGGACAACATTTCAACTAATGTCAGCTCATTTTTGAAATGATTGAAAACAATGACATACTTATATAATATGTATAGTAAATCCGGAGCATCGTTTTGCTCATCATGACTTTCTTTCACCGGGATGTGCTCGAAGTACTTCACGGCATTAAACGTCGTATATCCGTAAAGTCCGCATACATTCTTATTATCTCCGGCCACCTGAAACTGATTGATAAACCGGTTCATGGCCTTTTCTACATTGAATGTTTTTGTCAGCGGTTCTTCCGTACGGCTATTATCGGGATAGTTGGCAGTGACAATGCCACCGTTTACACCGATGCTTGCCAAGGGACAAAGGGCTATAAATGACAGGGAATTTTCTCCGGCATGATAATCGGAACTTTCCATTAATGCGGATTGAGGATACATGTCGCGTACTTTCAGATAAATGCTGACGGGAGTATGCATATCTCCGAGCACTTGTTTGCTATGGGTAGTATAATTAAATGTTTTCATTTCTATAATTGCTTGATTATTGATTGCGAATGATGGTTGACTAATTATTTATAGCTGTTCGTTAAACGACAAATAGGTTTCAATATCTTTGTCTCCTCGTCCCGAAACAGTCAATACAACGATATCTTCCGGCTTGAACTTCAATTTTTTCAAAGCTCCTAATGCATGGGCGGATTCCAATGCAGGGATAATACCTTCGAGTTTGGTTAGTTCGTAGGCAGCTTCTATCGCTTCGTCGTCGTTGATTGCCAATACGTTGGCACGGCTTTGGGCGGCAAGGTTAGCGTGTATCGGACCAATGCCCGGATAATCTAGTCCGGCGGAAATGGAGTATGGTTCCTCTATCTGTCCGTCCTCGTTTTGGATGACATAGGTACGTGCTCCGTGGATAATTCCCATTTTGCCGAGTTGGATGGTAGCGGCGGTCATTCCGGTTTCTATTCCTTTACCTCCCGCTTCCGCCAGGATAATGCCTACCCGTTCGTCGTTGATATAATGATAAATCGTTCCGGCAGCATTACTTCCTCCTCCCACGCAGGCTATCAGATAATCCGGATAATCGCGTCCTTCTTTTTCTTGCAGTTGCTTTTTGATTTCTTCGCTGATAACAGATTGCAGACGTGCTACCATGTCAGGGTAGGGATGAGGACCTACGGTAGATCCGATGATATAATAAGTGTCGGCAGGATGACAGCACCAGTCGCGGATCGCTTCGTTGGTTGCATCTTTCAGAGTCATGTTGCCGGAAGTAACGGGGATAACGGTGGCTCCCAACATTTTCATTTTCTCTACATTGATGTGCTGGCGTTCTACGTCCGTCTTTCCCATATAAACGATACATTCCATATCCATCAATGCACAGACGGTAGCTGTTGCTACTCCATGTTGTCCGGCTCCGGTTTCGGCGATGATACGCTTCTTTCCCATGCGGCGTGCCAGTAAGATTTGTCCGATGGTGTTGTTGATTTTGTGAGCACCTGTATGATTCAGGTCTTCCCGTTTCAGATACAACTTGCAACCGTACTTTTCAGAAAGGCGTTTGGCCAGATAGAGTGGGGAGGGACGTCCTACGTAGTCACGTAGCAACTGGTCGAACTCCTTCTTAAAATCTTCGCTTTCAATCACTTCGAGGTACTTATTCGTTAGTTCCTCAACACATTTGTGGAGGATTTCTGGTACGTAAGCACCGCCGAATTCTCCGTAATAGCCATCCTGGTCAACTAAAAAACTTTTCATAATCCTATCTGTATTTTTATGTTATTATTGAATCTGTTTTGAAACGGGTAAATAAAAAGAGCCCTGTCGCAGGTTGCGACAGGGCTCTTTCAAATTTGTTATATCTTTAATGAGGTATATACATACGAGCACTGCTCCCTTACGACTGTCGGAGTTGTAACGGGCGCCACCACCAATATGTATTTACTAACATTGTTCTCATTGTCTTTTGTAATTTTATGGGGGCAAATATAGACACTTTGTTTGAAACAGCAAACAAAATATGACTTTTTTTCTCTTTTGCCTTCATTTTTCTGATATAGAACAATTTTCAACCTGAACTGTTCTTATAAATATTGAATATTTAAACAAAAACAATTATGAAACAGAGAAAAGTTTTAGTAGGTATCGCTATTGCCATTTTCATTATATTATTATTGTATTGGTTATTGGTAGCAGAGGATATGAAACCCTGGTTGTCGGCTATGGTTCCTTCCGTGGCACAACAATTCTTTGCTTGATTCTGACAGGCCTCGGATAAATCATGTATCTTTGCAAGGATAGTGACTAATAACCAAAATAATAACAATAGACTAAGATATGGAAAATTTTATTTTTCAAAATCCTGTGAAACTAATCATGGGAAAAGGGATGATTGCCCGGCTGGCTAAAGAAATACCGTCCGACAAACGTATTATGATTACTTTTGGCGGCGGAAGCGTGAAGAAAAACGGAGTGTACGATCAGGTAAAGGAAGCATTGAAGGACCATTTTACGGTAGAATTTTGGGGAATCGAACCCAATCCTGCCATCGAAACTCTCCGTAAAGCGATTGCTTTGGGAAAAGAAGAGAAAGTGGATTATTTGCTGGCTGTTGGCGGCGGTTCTGTTATTGACGGTACGAAATTGATTTCCGCAGGAATCCTGTATGATGGTGATGCCTGGGATTTAGTACTTGCCGGACGCCCGGTAACTCATACTGTACCTCTTTCCACTGTATTGACTTTGCCTGCTACCGGTTCGGAAATGAATAACGGAGCAGTTATTTCCCGTCGCGAAACGAAAGAGAAATATCCTTTTTATGCCAACTATCCAATCTTCTCTATTCTTGATCCGGAAGTAACTTTTACCTTGCCACCTCATCAGGTAGCTTGTGGATTGGCTGATACCTATGTTCATGTGATGGAGCAATATATGACTACTTCCGGACAGAGTCGCGTTATGGACCGTTGGGCAGAAGGTATTCTGCAAACTCTGGTGGAGATTGCTCCGAAAATTCGTGAAAACCAGCATGATTATCAACTGATGGCTGATTTTATGCTTTCGGCTACAATGGCATTGAATGGATTTATTGCTATGGGAGTGTCTCAAGACTGGGCTACTCACATGATCGGGCATGAAATTACTGCTTTGCACGGATTGACACATGGCCATACGTTAGCCATTGTTCTTCCTGCCACGTTGCAAGTGCTTCATGAAGAAAAAGGGGATAAGCTTTTGCAGTATGGTGAAAGAGTTTGGGGAATTACTTCCGGTACGAGAGAAGAGCGGATTGATGAAGCAATTTGCCGTACCGAAGAATTTTTCCGTTCACTGGGACTGACTACACGTTTGCATGAAGAGAACATCGGACAGGAAACTATTCTGGAAATCGAACGCCGCTTCAATGAACGTGGTGCTAAATATGGTGAGAATGGAAATGTAACAGGTGCTGTTGCTCGTAGAATATTAGAGACTGCACTTTAGGCACACTCTTACATGAAGTTTATAGAATAAGAAGGTTTCCGAAAAATCCTTCTTGCTAAATAAAATGTGTACCCTAAAAGTTGGATATAAAACTTTTGGGGTACATTTCATTAGTAGTGGTAATAATGTAAAGTAGCGGGGCAGTATTATTATCTTACAGGGTATACTTCATAATCAGTAACAGCAAAAAGAGTGATTTTATAAATCCAAGGCTTTTCGGTATTCTGTTTACTATTTCTCAATATTCTCTGTTCTTGGAATTTTGAACCAGAAACAAGAACCTTCTCCTTCTTTAGATTCCGCTCCGATAACTCCTCCCAGCCGCTCTACAATGACACGACAGATGGCTAGTCCGAGACCTGTTCCTTTAATAAACGAATTCAGTTTGACGAAACGTTCGAACACCTTGTCTATTTTGTCAGCAGGAATTCCGATACCTGTATCTTTTACATAAAAGTATATTTCATCACTTGCTTCTTCAATCCGGTATCCCATTTCGATAGAACCCTTGGAAGTGAACTTTAAGGCATTGTTTGTAAAGTTGATGATAACCTGTGATAAGCGTATGCGGTCTGTATTAATAATACATTGATTTGCTCTCTCTGTGAATACGATTTGTACGTCCGGTGAAGAGTTTTTTTCTTGCATTTGTCTGCAAATACCTTCCATCAGTTCATTAATGTCAGTTTGCGCAAATGTGAATTCCATAGTACCGGCTTCGATTTTGGAAAGATCCAGAATATCGTCTATCAGTTGCAATAATAAGATATTGTTGCTGGAGATTATTTTCACGAATTCCTGTTTCTCTTCTTCCTCCTCTGTCTGGCAAACCATTTCGGAAAATCCTACAATTGCGTTTAGTGGGGTTCGTATTTCATGGCTCATATTAGCTAGAAAGGCAGATTTCAGTCGATTGGATTCTTCGGCTTTTTCCTTTGCCTCTTGCAACATTCTGTTCATTTTTAGTTTTTCTGTGATGTTTTCAAAACGAAGTAATCCGCCAATAATTTCAGTTTCTTTTTCGTCGCCAAAAACGGGAGTTGCGGTCACTTCAAAATCTACATCGTCTACTCTGATTGTATGTCGGATTATTTTGCCTTGTTCGATTGCTTTCTTGAAAGCACATTGTCCACATGGTTCATTACGAAGTGCACTGGTCTGATAGCAAATTTTTCCCGGTATGTATCGTCTTCCTTTTACCAGGCTGGCGATTTGTCTTGTTTCTTCCCATTGCACCCGGTAATTTTTATCAATATAGATAAGCCCGAAGTCAATACTTTTTAGAGCTAGTTTCTGCTTCTTCAATGCTTTTTCCAGTTCTTCTTTGGCTGCAACCAATTCTCTTTCATAATTCTTGAGTTGGGTGATATCCCATCGGGTTGCCAGCAGCCATCTTTTTTCCCCTTCCCATGAAATAATTGATTTTACAGCAATCGTATCATGGGTGATTCCATCGGGAGTGATATATTTTTCTTCTTTGCGGTATACTTTGCCTTCTTGTACGAGTTCTTTGTCGATATTCCGGTATTTTTCTCCTCTTTCTTCTCCGTATATTTCGTAGTCAGTATGTCCGATAGCCTCTTCACTACTGATACCGGATTGAACGGCTGATTCTTTATTCCAGTAATAGTATCGGAAATCATTTGCAATGTCTTTTACGAAGATCGGAAAAGGAAGGTTGTCGAGAATATCAAAAGAAAAACGATAGGAATGATTGGTCTTTTTAATCGTTTTGTGTAATTTGTGGATTCTATATAATAAAATGCTGATGATAAGGAGTAAAATAATTACCAGTAAATAATTATAACCCCAAGGTACTTCACCAATCCAGAAAATTAACAAAATATTGTTTGCCATAAAATGTTTGATATAAATAGGGTGTAAAGATATGAATTGTTCTCTGAACTATCAAAAGATAATACATAAATATATTGATTTTCAACCTTATATTGTGACAGTGTAATAAAATGTGATGGATAAATGGGGACGTATGGTGTCTTTTATTTCCTGTATGGTATGATATTTTGCTTAATTTTGATTCTTTTTCTAGAGGTAAAATGTATTAAAATATTAAATGATGTCTCATGAACTAAAATCATTTCTAATTTGTTTTAATAACGCTGGAGTATTTTCTATTTTTGTTCACCTTAATAAGTTTTGATAGAGTCAAAATAAAACAATCATTTAATTACGTATGCTAATAACCATTATTATTCTCGTTCTTTCGGCTGTCTTTTTCGTGAACGGCAAGGTTCGTTCGGATATTGTGGCACTATGTGCGCTGATAGCCTTACTTGTTTTTCAGATATTAACTCCTGACGAGGCACTCTCCGGCTTTTCCAATTCGGTAGTCATTATGATGATCGGATTGTTTGTAGTAGGAGGGGCTATTTTTCAGACGGGACTGGCAAAAATGATTAGTTCCCGAATTCTTAAACTTGCGGGAACCAGTGAGATCCGGTTGTTTCTATTGGTGATGTTGGTGACTTCTGTCATTGGTGCGTTTGTCAGTAACACAGGCACGGTGGCATTGATGCTTCCTATTGTTGTTAGTCTGGCGATGAGTGCCGGCATGAATCCCAGCAGGCTGTTAATGCCGTTGGCTTTTGCAAGTAGTATGGGAGGTATGATGACTCTGATTGGTACTCCGCCGAACCTTGTGATACAGAATACGTTGACTTCCGCCGGACTTGAGCCGCTTTCTTTCTTCTCTTTCCTGCCTGTCGGCATTGTCTGTGTAATTGTCGGTACACTGGTTCTGATGCCGCTTAGTAAATGGTTTCTTTCTAAAAAAGGCCAGAAAGATGATAATAAACGTTCGGGCAAGTCATTGAAACAGTTGGTTAATGAATATGGACTCTCCAGTAATTTGTTTCGTTTACAGGTGATAAAAGATTCACGGCTTTTGGGGAAGACAATAATAGATTTGGATATTCGTCGTAAATATGGTCTGAATATTATGGAAGTTCGTCGTGGTGATGCATCGCAACATCGTTTTCTAAAAACGATTACTCAAAAGTTTGCTGCACCGGACACGATGTTAGAAGTAGAGGATATTTTGTATGTGACTGGAGACTTTGATAAGGTGCAACTCTTTGCGGAAGATTACCTGTTGGAGATCTTGGGCGACCATGCAACGGAAGAAACAAAAAGTACGACTAATTCGCTTGATTTTTATGATATCGGTATTGCTGAAATAGTATTGATGCCATCTTCTAATTTGATAAACCAGACAATTAAAGAAGCTGGTTTCCGTGATAAGTTTAATGTGAACGTATTAGGGGTTCGTCGTAAAAAGGAATATTTATTGCAAGATTTGGGGAATGAGCGTATTCATAGTGGTGACGTGCTTTTGGTGCAAGGAACATGGAATAATATAGCCCGTCTTAGTAAGGAAGATGCTGATTGGGTTGTTTTGGGGCAACCTTTGGCGGAAGCGGCTAAAGTTACGTTAGATTATAAAGCTCCGGTAGCAGCTGCTATTATGGTGTTAATGGTCGCAATGATGGTTTTTGATTTCATTCCGGTAGCTCCGGTTACAGCCGTTATGATAGCGGGTATATTGATGGTGCTTACGGGATGTTTCCGCAATGTGGAAGCGGCTTATAAAACGATTAACTGGGAAAGTATTGTATTGATTGCTGCCATGCTCCCTATGTCTCTGGCATTGGAGAAAACGGGAGCTTCGGAATATATTTCCAATACATTGGTGAACGGTTTGGGATCATACGGACCGATTGCATTGATGGCAGGTATTTATTTTACGACTTCGTTGATGACGATGTTTATTAGTAATACGGCTACCGCTGTTTTGCTTGCTCCGATTGCTTTGCAAAGTGCCATACAGATTGGAGTCAGTCCGGTTCCTTTTCTGTTTGCCGTGACGGTAGGTGCAAGTATGTGTTTTGCTTCTCCGTTCTCTACGCCGCCTAATGCCTTGGTAATGCCTGCAGGACAATATACTTTTATGGATTATGTAAAAGTAGGATTACCGTTGCAGATTATTATGGGAATCGTGATGATTTTTGTATTGCCATTGATTTTCCCCTTTTAGTCTTTGATTTTTATCTTGTCAATGGGGGAGATGAAAGAAATAGAGATTTGTAGCGCTGAATCTTTGTCTTTTTATGAAGAGTTGCATATTTCCATGCAACTCTTTTTTTTGCTGTATACTATTGAATAAATAGTATTAAAATTTTTATATTCAACGATATAACTAACTGTCATCTAATATAAATAATTAGAGTGAGGCGCTTTAAAAGATGTTAACTGCAAATCGGAAAATGCAATGTAATCTGTATAATGTTTATAAATACAATTATCTTTGTGCGTTCATTGCTGATTATTGATTAGTAGTGATTTATGTTTTTCGCAAATAAAACAAACTAAAGCATTAAAAGATTATGAAACAGAACATTGCAAAAGTATTCACTTTCTCGTTGTTGGCGTCTTCCATCAGTTTTATCAGTTGTGTTGATAATGAGAAAAATCTGTTTGATGCAGATCAACTGAAGCAAATTTACGAAGAAACTTTTCCTGTAAAAAACATCGATCTTGATGGTGATTGGACAGTGTCACGAAGTGTGATAGCGTGTGTGTCAGTTAATGGAGATCAGGGAGTAGATTATAAGATACAAATATTTGATGCCGATCCATTAAGTCCGGGAAGTACAGCAAAACTCTTAGCGGAAGGAACTGTCAATCAAAGTACGACTTTGAATGTGGTGATGGATTGTGCAACAGCGCTTGATAAGGTGTTTGTTGCACGCATAGATGAGCACAAACGCTATCTGGTTCAACCGGTAGCGATTGAAAATGGTACAGTGACAGCGCATTTAGGAGACGCACATTATATATGGATATACAGGAGCACAACGTCTCATGTTGAATACAGGGAATGCTAGTACCCCTCTGACCGATATATACATTCTTGAAGTGAACGTCAAACTTAAGAATACAATATCTGTCCCTAGTGTGACAGATGGCTTAGACTTCTTCATTGCTTATCAGGGGATAGGTCAAAAGAGAACGGAAATCCATTTGACTCATTTTAATTCGGCTACGGCGAATGGGCAATTGGCAGATAATGAAGTGCTCGAAGTAATCAAGGTAGTTAATAATACTTGGGCTCTTTGCGTTCCTGATAAATTTGCTTATCCAACAGAAACAACAGTGATAACGAATGCATATTCTAAATTTGCAGATTGGGCACACGATCAGAGCTCAACCACAGATTGGTATAAGACTGTTAGTAGTGACAAGGTGATTCAGTACTAAACTTTTCGTCATCTCTACACTTTTTACATAAAGTTTTAGAATCCCTGATTATACTGACGATTGTTTGTGTAATCAGGGATTTTGCTATCTCACATGTTTTGTTATTTTTCTCTGTTAGCAAGCAAAAACCTTTAAAATGCTGAAAATTTTGCTTGTTTTGTACAAAAGCACCGTGTTTTTATCGGAAAAGCATCGTTATATTTGTGAAAAACATAAGGATAAAGTAAGCAAAAGATGCGGATAATGTCACCAAAAGCTATGGATAGAGTAAGCAAACCATTGGGATAGTGTCGCTATGTCGTAAATATTGTTAGTATTTTCTACTTTCCTTCCATTGATTTTTCTATTTCGGTCTTTGATAATGATAAATAGAAAAGAATAAAAGGAAACTTTATTGGTATAGATAATCTCTCTTTGGTGGTAAATGTTTTGATGATGTATCAAAAAGTGTATATATCGTGCCTGATTATAGAATAACGATTTGAGCAAATTCCTCTACAGTGGCAGAAACTCTTTATTACAATAAAAGGGAGGAAAGAAACGATTCCTGGTAGATTAAGAATTACAAAGTGTCAATGGTGACTTTTTGTAAACTATAGTTTCTATAAGATAGGTTTCATCAATTGTTAAGGCATTTTTTCTCTCTGTTACAATTATATATTTTAATGCTTTGTAACTATGAAGAGACAAAGAATAGTAGCTATGTTGAATAATAGTTGCTTGATGGCATAGCACGATAGAACTTCCGTAATGTACAAATCAAGCGATTTAAGGTTGAATAAACTTAAATCGCTTTTCTCCGCATCACTACTATCTGATCGAACCGCTTTTGTGACGGAGTGCCAACTATAATTTCCTTTGGAGGGAATCGCTTATCGAACTCATTAGCAGCTGATTTATCGACCTGATATATTTCATCTTCTATGTAACGTCCTTTAGCGTTGGCTAAAGCATTATCATATAATTCATAAACATGAAGAGCTGTGGCATACATATTATCTTCGGTGCGAATCCCTAATGTTTCAGCAGGAATGAATCCTTGCCGGAGGTAATAATCCGGGTCACCGCAAAGTAAAATGGCACGAAATCCCATATCGAAAGCTCGTTCTTTGGTCAGCGCAATCATTTTTCCTCCAATACCTTTCTGTTGATATTCGGGAAGAACAGAAATGGGCCCCAGGCTCAATACTTCATATTGGTTACCGTCATCCGCCATGATAAATGATTTAAGGCAGACCACATTGCCGACAATCTTGCCATTAAGTTCTGCAACAATATCGAGTTCCGGTACAAACTTTGGATGGTTACGCATGATATGAAGGAGATAATGTTCGTCACATCCCGGAGAAAAATGATTCCAAAAGGCTTCCCGTGTGACATTTTCGGTTTCATTATAATCCGAAGGTTGTTCAATTCTAAGTTTTATATCCATCTTATCAAATATATAGTTACACAAATATAGAGAACAAAATTTGAATATTTACCTCTTTAAGGACGAATCTGTACATTATAGCAAGATGAGACAAAAACTCCCGATACAAAGTTTGAATATACACTAGTATCAGGAGTTTTGTGTATTGATGCATCAAGATTGTAGAGAATTAAACCTTGTTCATATTTTGCGTGTACAGACTATTGATGATACCGTCGAACAGTCTGATGGTAGGTACAATAATTCCGGTGGCTTTTATATGAGTAGCTATCTCGAGAAATATTTCAGCAGCAGGTACAATAACATCGGCCCGGTCCGGTTTCAACTTATATTGCTTGATACGTTGTTCGGTAGAGAGCTTTCAATGTTTCATATATATCTTGCAGTGATTTTTTTTATTTCACTTTGTTTCATACTGAAAGGGAACTGTCTAAATTTTCTGCAAAAATATCAATGCGAGATGTAATTGTCATAACGATATTATTACGAACTTATTACAATGTTTATTTGTTATTTTTATATATCAGTAGAAACACTTATATTCGCAAAAGTATTGGAACAGACTCGGTTAAAAAATATAGAATTTATGAAAACAATGAATTATTCTCTTATTCGTATTCTCTTTGCACTTGTGATAGGATTGGTACTCGTGATTTGGCCAAATGCGGCTGCCAGCTATATTGTCATTACAGTTGGTGTTGCCTTTTTAATTCCCGGTGTTATCAGCCTTTTTGGTTATTTCGGCCGGAAAAGACAGGAAGGTGAAGCGGCTCCCCGTTTCCCGATAGAAGGAATCGGTAGTTTGTTATTTGGACTTTGGTTGATTGTGATGCCTGAATTCTTTGCAGATGTTCTGATGTTTTTATTGGGATTTATCCTGATAATGGGAGGAGTGCAACAGATTGCTTCTTTATCGATGGCACGTCGGTGGATGCCTGTTCCGGGAGCGTTTTACCTGGTTCCTTCATTGATTCTTATTGCAGGTATCATCGCTTTGTTTAATCCGACGGGAGCACGTAATACTGCATTTATAATTATTGGTGTGAGTAGTTTGGTTTATTCGCTTACCGAATTAATCAACTGGTTCAAGTTTACCCGTCGTCGTCCGAAGACTCCGGTGGTACATGACGATGATGATATTGAGGATGCAAAGATAATCGAATAAAAAAGAAAAAATAGTAGGTAATGTTGTTATGTCTCTGAAAAAGAGTATCTTTGTGGTATAATAAAAACAAATGTATGAAGCCTGAAAAGAAACAAAGCAAATCTTCTTCTTTCTTTCAAAAAGTATTGGAGGACAAGAAAGCGATAAGGAAATGTATACAGGAGGGTGGAGACTTGAAAAAAATAGCCAAAGAGCGTGACATCAAATTCTCAACTCCCGTATGAATTCTGTAAGGAATCAGATTGGAACTACTCATTTATAACGATAAGCGGTGTAAAATACATCGCTTATTTTGTTGATTACTCTGTATATCACCCGGATTTTGACGAAGTATATACTTTTAGTTTTGAACCGGAAGAATCAACTCCTCATCCTATTGATCCAAAGATAGCGGCAACAATTGTTACGATCTTACAAGAATTCTTTCAAAGTAAAGAAAGAGCAATGATTCTTGTATGCGATAATATTGATGGAAAAGAAAATAAAAGAAATAGATTGTTTAGTCGGTGGTATACTAATTTTAAAACCAAAGATATTCTAAAATTTGATGCTTCGGCTACTACTGAAGGGTATCAATTATATGTTTCTATCTTGTTAAGTTCTTCCCATCCTCGAAAAGAAAAGTTGATTGCGGCTTTTTATGAGTTAGTTAAAAATGAATTTTATCCTGTTGAATAAAAAAGAAGAGGACTGCTTCACAGCACCCCTCCCCGCAAACTTAAAACAACCAACAAAAGAAATAGATAATTTCATAACGGTGAACTGTGAGTGGTAAACGGTAAATGCGTTGCAATGCAACTTGTTCACCGTTTATCGTTCACCGTTCTTTTTTTCTATCTCACAAATAACAGTTCCCTGTATTTCGGAAGCGTCCACATCTGGTTGTCAACAATGAGTTCCAACTTATCGATGTGGTAGCGGATTTCTTCCAGTGCCGGAACGATCGTGTCGTGGTAGGCAATGGCTTTTTCCCGTTCGCTTTCTATCTTGTTCGCAACCTTACGAGCTTCAATCATTGCATCTACATGCTCCTTGATGAAGGCTGTGCGGTCGGCAATCTCTTCAATAAGTTCCAGGTTTTTAGCAGACAATTTCGCTGCCTTTTCTGCCGGGAAAAGAGATTGCATCTTATAGACATTATTAATTAAATCCGTTTGATATTGAGTGGCCACCGGAATGATATGGTTCATAGCCAAATCACCCAATACACGCGCCTCGATCTGAATCTTCTTCGTATACGTTTCCCATTTCACTTCGTTGCGGGCTTCCAGTTCTTTCTTTGTCATTACGCCGGTAGCTTCGAACATGGCAATGGTTTCAGGTTTCAGGTAGTTATCGAAGATAACAGGAACACTGGTTTCGCAATCTAGTCCACGGCGGGCTGCTTCTTTCTTCCATTCGTCGCTGTAACCATTGCCGTCAAAATGAATCGCTTTACATTCCTTGATATATCCACGGATAATTTCAAGAATGGCAGACACTTTAGGTTCTCCTTTTTCAGTCAAAGCATCCACATCTTTTTTAAACTTCACCAATTGGTCTGCTACGGCAGAGTTCAATGCAATCATGGCAGACGCACAGTTTGCCTCGGAACCTACGGCACGGAACTCAAAACGGTTTCCGGTGAAAGCAAAAGGAGAGGTACGGTTACGGTCAGTATTGTCAATCAGCAATTCGGGAATCTGCGGAATATCCAACTTCATTCCCTGTTTGCCGCTAAGACTAATCAAATCATCTTTTGTACTGTTTTCAATGTGATCCAATACCTGCGACAATTGCTTCCCGAGGAAAGAGGAGATGATGGCAGGAGGTGCCTCATTAGCTCCCAGACGATGGGCGTTGGTAGCGCTAGAGATAGAAGCTTTCAACAATCCGTTATGATGATAAACTGCCATCAATGTGTTTACGACGAAAGTAACAAAACGCAGGTTATCTTCCGGAGTTTTACCCGGTCCCATTAATAAAATGCCCGTGTCAGTTCCCAACGACCAGTTGTTGTGTTTACCCGATCCGTTGACGCCCTTAAAAGGTTTTTCATGAAGTAGTACGCGGAAACCATGACGGCGGCTTACCTTACGCATCAATGACATAATCAGCAAGTTATGGTCGTTAGCAAGATTACACTCTTCAAAGATGGGGGCTAACTCGAACTGGTTCGGGGCAACCTCGTTGTGACGGGTCTTAACAGGAATACCCAGCTTTAACGCTTCAATTTCGAGATCCTTCATGAAAGCGGCTACGCGGGTGGGGATAGCACCGAAGTAGTGGTCTTCCAACTGCTGGTTTTTGGCACTGTCATGTCCCATCAAAGTACGACCGGTCATTAGCAAGTCCGGACGTGCGGCATACAATCCTTCGTCTACCAGGAAGTATTCCTGTTCCCAGCCCAAGTAAGCAACTACTTTTTTCACTTCCGGGTTGAAGTAACGACATACGTTTACAGCAGCTTTATCTACGGCCCGCAATGCTTTCAGCAAGGGAGCTTTATAGTCGAGAGCTTCGCCGGTATATGCGATAAACACAGTTGGGATGCAAAGCGTATCATCCACAATGAAAGCAGGTGATGAGGGGTCCCATGCGCTGTAACCACGGGCTTCGAATGTGTTACGGATACCGCCATTCGGGAAAGAAGAAGCATCCGGTTCCTGCTGTACAAGCAGTTTACCAGTAAATTCTTCCATCATACCGCCTTTGCCGTCATGTTCAACGAAAGCATCATGTTTTTCAGCTGTGCCTTCGGTCAGCGGTGCGAACCAGTGCGTATAATGAGTAACACCCATTTCAATGGCCCATTTCTTCATGCCGGCAGCTACCTCGTCGGCAATACTGCGATCTAGCGGAGCACCGTTGTCAATGGCGTCAATCAGTGCATTGTATACCTTGCTGGGAAGGTATTTGAACATCTTCTCCTTGTTGAATACATACTTGGCGAAATACTCCGAAGGACGTTCGGCAGGTGTTGCTACCTCAACAGCTTTCTTTTTGAAAGCTGTCTCTACTACTCTGAATCTAAGTTTTGACATAATACCTGATTTGATTTGTTGTTAAATATGTTAGAGTAAATAATTACTTTGTTATGTGGTTCCCGGAAAGGCGATCAAACCTGTCCGGAAGTTTTTTCTGTGATTAGCGCGGTAGTGATTAGTAGTAAGTTGTGCGCAGCTGTCTTTCACTAATCACTCAACCGTTCATCACTAAATTAGTTGTAAGCAGATTCTCCGTGTTCGTAAATATCAAGACCTTCTTCTTCGATACGTGCCGGAACGCGAAGTCCGTGAATCTTATCAAGCGTTTTGAAAATGATGAATCCCATGCCTGCTGCCCATGCACCTACTACCAATGCTCCGAATATTTGTGCACCGAGGAATCCGAAACCGTAGCCATAGAATAAACCTTCACTGGTGGAGAACAAACCTGTAAGAATAGTTCCTAAAAAACCACAAACACCATGTACAGAAGATGCACCTACCGGATCGTCTATTTTTAAAACCTTGTCAATGAAGTCAACGGAGAATATCATTACGACACCACATATTGCACCTATTAAGGCTGCTCCTGCAGGAGATACTGCGTCACATCCTGCTGTGATGCCTACCAGCCCTGCCAAGATACCATTCAGTGTCAATGACAGGGAAGGTTTTCCATATTTCATCCAGCTCACCAACAGAGCGAAGAAACCACCGGCACAAGCTGCCAGATTCGTTGTCAGGAATACGTGGGAGATGGCGATAGCATCGGCTTCGGTTGCTGCTGCCAATTGAGAACCGGGGTTGAACCCGAACCATCCGAACCAAAGAATGAATACGCCTAGTGCGGCAATAGTCAGGCTATGGCCTGGGATAGCTTTTGATTTGCCGTCTTTACCATATTTACCGATACGGGGACCAAGAATGGCGGCACCTACCAAAGCAATCCATCCACCTACAGAGTGAACGACCGTAGAACCGGCAAAGTCATGGAAGGTGGTTCCGAAGAGACTCATCATGAAAGAACCTTCTTCACCGTTCATCAACCAGCCTCCGCCCCATGTCCAGTGACCGGATATCGGATAAATCAGTACACTGATAAAGATGGTGTAGACGATATACATGGAGAATTTTGTACGTTCTGCCATGGCTCCTGATACAATTGTAGCTGCTGTCGCACAGAATACGGTTTGGAATATGAGGAATCCTTCGGTTGGCAAACCATTATCAATGAAAGAAAGGTCGAAGAAGTGGGGCATTCCGATGAATCCGCCTGCACCGAACATCAATCCGAAACCGATAAACCAGTATAGTAAAGAGCCGAACATGAAGTCTACAAAGTTCTTCATCAGAATGTTGGCAGTATTTTTCACTCTGGTAAAACCTGCTTCTACTAATGCAAATCCCGGCTGCATGAAGAATACGAGCATTGCTGCAAGCAACATCCATACAGTATTCAATCCAAGAGCTAATTCACCAAGCGTATCGGGAGCTGCTGATGCTTCTTCAGCAGGAGCAACGACTTCGGTAATTGTTTCTGTAACTGCTGCAACTGTATCGGCAGCAGCTGTGTTTTGTGCCGACATATCAGTAGTAAAACAGCACAAAATGAATATAGTAGTGGCTATCCACAGCTTTACGAAGCTATGGCTTTTATATTTTGTATCCATAATAATTATCTTATTTTATACCTATTATTTTATTAGTGATGTTGTAAACCTCTTTATAAAGTTATGATCCGCAAGGAAACCTGGGAGCGGCACCTTGCCGCTGCCGATTAACGTTCTTGTTCTGCATTGTAGAGGGCTATGTCACCACGTTCGGCAGTGCGTATGCGGATAGCGTCTTCGATAGGAATGACGAAAATACGTCCGTCACCGATTTCTCCGGTCTGTGCAGCTTTGATGATAGCCTGCACTGTTTTCTCGGTATTCTTGTCGCGCACGACAATAGAGATCAAAATTCGTTCAATGGTGCTGGTGTCATAAACTACGCCACGGTAGATACGTCCTTGCCGTGCTTTTCCAATGCCTCTTACATCGTAATAAGAGAACCATTCGATGTCCGCTTCGAGTAGGGCGTCTTTTACGTCCTCGAATTTGGTTTTACGGATGATAGCTTCAATCTTTTTCATATACCTTAAATATTAGTGTGTCCTGTAAAAGAAAGAGGTATAGGGTAGCGGCAGCCATAGCAGGTTACCATACAACAAACCGATAAAATCTAAACTCTAACTACCTTTTCTAATCCCTATACGCTCTTTGTATTGTAAATTCTCTCTCTTAAAAACTTAGTCCGAAAGCAAAGTAGGCTCCTTCAGTGCGTGGGTTCACTGTTACTTTGGCAAATGTCGGTACGGAGAAGGAATCTGTGATTTTAATCTCCTTGGATGCTCCGAGACTGATGTCTGTTACGCAGAATCCACTGGTATAGCCATTATAAAAAGTCGTTTCCCAGGGAATCATACCTAAATCTACTGTCCAGTCGAGACCTCCCAATTTGAAAGGTGCGCTAAGTGCGAGGTAAGAAGAATAAGCTCTTTTGCCGTTTTCTTTCACACCGTCGGCACCTGCAAAGTTTGTGTACCAGTTGACGGCTAGCGGACCGAAATCATATCCCACTTGTGCTTCAAATACATGTGCTGTAGAATAGGCTCCATATTGGAAATACTTATTGGTTGTATAAATCTCCTTTCCGTATTCATCTACATCCCCTGTATATGTTTTATCAAACCAATAATCCGTTATTGAAACACTAAATCCACCAATTGAATAACCGATAGTTAAGTCAAACTCTTTTGCATCTTTGGATTCAACTCCTACTGATCCCCATGCTCCGAGTGATAAACCTTTGTAAGAGATTCCCAGTGAAGGCTGGACGCTAACTCCGCCTAAATTCTGACCGCGCCAGATGTAACCACTTACCAAATCTGCCCCAACGGAAGCTTCTACCTTATCTTGTGCCATCATTGTAGACGGGACAAATCCTGACAGTAATAATGCTACTGTTATTACCCCCAATTTGTTGTTAATCGTCGTTTTCATCGTCTTTTTACCTTTAAAAGTTAGAAAAATGTGGATGTACGGTCCATTTGTTATATAGTAGCGCGCAAAATACTATCGTTTTTTATGGATAACTGATTATGGATAACTGATCCTGCAGGAATGATGATGTTCGTTTAATGGGGGCATGTTGAACTTTCTATTTCCCGCTATCCATTATTCATTCAATCAGAGCCAGTTTTTTATTCTTCTCATCGCTTCGATACAGTCGTTGCGTTCGCCGAATGCAGTTAAACGGATATACCCTTCACCGCTTGGCCCGAAACCTACACCGGGAGTACCGACCACATTGGCTTCATACAACATCTGTTCGAAGAATCGCCATGAAGAAAGTCCGTTCGGAGTTTTCACCCACAAGTAGGGAGCGTTGATGCCGCCGTATACTTTCAGTCCCGTGGCTTCCAAGCCTTCCTTCATGATTTTTGCGTTGGTCATATAATAGTCGATTGTTTTCTTAATCTGTGCCTTGCCTTCTGCACTGTAAACGGCTTCTGCTGCCCGTTGGGTAATATAAGAAGTGCCGTTAAACTTAGTACACTGGCGACGATTCCACAATCTGTTGAGTGGTATGCGATCACCTTCCAGAGTGGCGGCAGTGAGCTCTTTCGGAACCACGGTATATCCGCAGCGTACTCCTGTAAATCCTGCCGTTTTTGAAAAACTACGGAATTCAATCGCGCACTTTTTAGCTCCCTTAATCTCATAGATAGAGTGGGGGACATTCTCATCCTGGATATATGCCTCGTAAGCGGCATCGAACAGAATCAGTGTATCGTTTGCCAAGGCATAATCCACCCACTTTTTCAGTTCCGGTTTGGTTAAGGTGGTCCCTGTCGGGTTGTTCGGATAACAGAGATAAACGATGTCTATCCGTTTGTCCGGAATTTCCGGGATAAAGTTGTTCTCACTTGTGCAAGGCATATAAGTAACGTTGCTCCATTTACCCGTTTCTTCTTCCAATACTCCGGCGCGTCCGCACATAACGTTACTGTCTATGTAAACCGGATAAATGGGATCTGTAACACCTACGCTATTGTCGTGGCGAAGAATATCACCTATATTTCCGGTATCGCTTTTAGCCCCGTCACTGACAAAAATCTCGGATGCCGAGAAATGAATCCCGCGTGGAGCGAAATCGTTCTTTATGATTGCTTCAATCAGAAAATCATATCCCTGTTCAGGACCATATCCGCGGAATGTATCTTTGCCGGCCAGTTCTTCTACCGCTTTATGCATTGCTTCTATACAGGCTGGAGGAAGTGGCTGCGTAACGTCGCCGATACCTAGCCGGATGATGTCCTGTTTGGGATGCGTTATCCTGAAAGTATTTACCTTTTTCGCTATATCCGAGAATAAATAACTTCCCGGTAATTTTAAAAAATGCTCGTTTACTAATGCCATCTTGTTATTGTTTTAAGTTTCTATTACTATTCATTCTCAACTCTCCATTCTCAACTCTCAACTTCTTCAACAATTTCCCCATCGAAAACCTTGGTTGCCGGTCCGGTCATTAATATATGTCCGGAGGTTTCATCCCATTCGATGGTAACTGTCCCTCCATCCATTATCACATCACTTTTTCTTCCTGCAAGTCCGTTGATGAAGGCGGCTACTGCTGTGGCGCAGGCACCTGTTCCGCAAGCTTGAGTAATTCCCGATCCTCTTTCCCATACTCTCATCCGTATGGTGTCTCTACCGACGATCTGTGCAAACTCTACATTCGTTCTGTCGGGAAAGAGAGGATGATTCTCCAGTTCAGGACCGATTTCCGGCAGATTAATTCGGGTAATGTCATCAACAAATGTGACGAGATGTGGATTACCCATTGATACTTTAGTAGATGGGAAAGGATATTTCTTTTTCCAATCAATCTCTCCTGTTTCTTGTGGACTGCCCATATCTACGGTGACTGTACTGACTGTTTTTCCCTCTACCTGCAATTTCAGAATTTTAATTCCCGATAGTGTATCCAAAGTTATTTCTGTTTTATCAGTCAATCCGTATTCATATACATATTTGCCTACGCAGCGGCTACCATTGCCACACATCATTGCTTCCGAACCGTCGGCATTGAAAATACGCATACTGAAATCCGCTTTATCAGAGACACCAATCAATATTAGTCCATCACTTCCGATTCCTGTATGAAACTTGCTCCATTCGATCGCTTTCTTTTCAGGGTCTGCTATCGGATATCTGGTCGTGTCTACATATATGTAGTCATTTCCTGTTCCATGCATTTTAGTGAACTTAATTCTTGTTGTCATTTTGATTGGTATTTATTGGTTGTTGTATCCTTTTGTTTTATTACAATGCAAAGATATGACTTTTTGCTTTATATTTTATTGAAAAGTATGTCTAATCTCTATTAATTTTCTGTGAACTTATAATTGCCTTTCATACGGCTATGTTTAGTTATAATTTGGAATTATATATATTCATATATTAATAAACTGTTATTTGAACGAATTGCTTTGTATATTCTTTCATAATATATGAAGAATATTTAGTCCTGATAATCCATAAAACCAGTTATAAAAACAAGAAATATATTCTTTTTCTTTTGACGATATGAAAGTGAAAATCCTTATTTCTCTATCATATTGTTCGCGGAGTGTTTTGAAGAACCTTTTTCTGTATTCATTGTTTTAGCACTATCATTAATATAAAAACGTAGCGATATGAATATAGAGAAACAATTAGAAACAGCAGTTAAAACCAACCATCTGGTGTTGGTGGTGTTCTATGCCGATTGGTCCCCTCATTATGAGTGGATAGGGCCTGTGCTCCGAACTTACGAAAAGAGAACTGTGGAATTGATTAGAGTGAATGCAGAAGAGAATAGAGCAATTGCTGATGCTCATAATGTAGAAACAGTACCGGCTTTCCTTCTATTGCATAAGAGTCATGAACTTTGGAGGCAGGTAGGAGAGCTTACGGTAGAAGAATTAAAAGAGGTATTGGATGATTTTCAATAAGATGAAAGATTGTAATTTCATCTGTCGGTTTATTAAAAAAGTGCTATCACGTGAGTTAAACTTACTGAATAATAGCACTTTTTCTTATATATAACATAATTATTATCCTTCTGATACTTCATCATCAACAATATCATTCAAATCAAAAAACAACAAACGAGTAGAAGAATTTTCATCTTCAGGTGTCAGCGGGACAAAACCATTCTTTATATAAAATGGAACAGCTTCGGAATAGGCATCTACGGTAAGAAAGCGGCACCCTGTTTTATTATTTATAACAAAATAGCTCTGAATAAAAGCTAAAAGGAATGAGCTCATGCCTGTACCCTTCACTAAACGATCTACTCCTAAACGACAAATCTTCGCTGCCGGATAACTTCTTAATCGCTTTTCATTTACAAAACGATGCTTTCGGAAATGATTAAATTCAGTTTTATCTTTAAAATCAGTTAATGAGATTCTATCATTAGCCAGACTGAAATAGGCAGCAACCCGATTATTATTTTTCTTGTCTTCAACAACATAGCTTACTGCGAGTAATGCTTTCCGATATAATAATGACTCATTTAAAATAAAATCGTTCAGATCTGTGTCACCACAGTCGAACGATTTCACTGATTCTTTTATTTTCAAGCGGCGCACTATATATGTCTCTTGAAATATTTCTTCTGTTAAAATCATACTTATCAATCTTTGAAAACGTTCATTACGGCTTTGTAACGTTTCAATCTGATTGCTTTTTGTTCCGGTGTCTCTCTACGTTTTTCTTTCATTCGCGCTTCAAATTTCCGGGCATCCTCCCCAAACAAAATTGGGGTTTCTTTTATTGGCTTTGCCACTTTGCTTTCTCCTTTCATTGTTAATTCAACATACAAAGGTAGCACTATTTCTTTGTTATGGCAAGCCCAAAGAGTCTTTTCTTCAAGCTTGCTGTTCAATTTGCTTTTAAAAAAGTGTCCTTTCAGGATTAGAACTTCTTTAATTCTTCTTGTAAGATGACCGGTTCGTTAGTGGTGATGAAATCTACCTTTTGCTCGATCAGCCATTTCATATCTTCTACTTCGTCTACTGTCCATACGTTGACTTTCAAGCCGAGGTCGTGAGCTTCTTTGATCCATTCGGGGTGTTTCTTGATCACTCCCATGTGATAGTCCAGACCGGCAGCACCAAGTTCTTTCAGCTCTTTGGGAGACAATTCTCCGTTAAGGTAATATACCGGAGTACCGGCAGGAGCCAGACGGATAAACTCTTTCATGGCATGTAGAGAGAACGTGATATATTCCATACGGTTTTCCAGTCCCATTTTCTTCACCATGGCAACAATTCCTTGCACCGCTTTAGTCTCACGTTTCTTGTTGCTATGTGCTTTCAGTTCGAGAATCAATTGGGTTTTACAGTTTTTTCCGGTTTCCAGATACTGTTCCAGGCTGGGTAAGTTTTCTCCGTTGGATAATTTAAGTCCGGTCAGCGCATCACCTTTGGAATATTCCATCGGCCTCATCTTATATACAGGATCATGGTTAACCACTAACTTGTTATCCTTCGCGATCCATACGTCAAATTCTGAACCGTAACAACCGATGGAATCTGCTTTTAGAAGTGATGAAATACTGTTCTGCGATGATCCCGGAGTTTTCCAGAAACCGCGGTGAGCTATCACTTTTGTCTGTGCCTGCATACAGCAAGCAGCCATTAGAAGGGCAGAAGCCATCATCATTTTTTTTAAATTCATTTGTTTGATCTTTTAAAAGTTTGATAGATTTAATTGGGTTTGGCCTCAAAATTATAAAAAAGATAACGCAAATCAGCCGATAATATGCTAATCTGCGTTAATCCTTGGGATTTTAGAATAGAAATGCTACAAAAGAATAACAGAATTTGCTGTTTCCGTTATTTTTTATCAGTTAAGTATAGGCCTCTTCATGTATTCCTTTCACTGCACGTCCGCTAGGCTCGTTCAGATTTCTGAAAGCGATATCCCATGCCAGAGCTTCTGCTGTGGAGCAAGCTACGCTAGGAACACTGGGGACGGTGCGTGCTGCACTTTCACTGGGGAAATGCTCTTCGAAAATGCTACGATAGTAGTACTCTTCTTTGTTTTGTGGCGTATTGATCGGGAAACGTTCGGCAGCATGTTCCATTTGCTCATCGCTCACGGCAGCTGCTGTGATCTCTCTCAATGTGTCAATCCATGAATATCCTACACCGTCACTGAACTGCTCTTTCTGTCTCCAAGCCACACTTTCCGGTAACATATCGGCAAAGGCTTCGCGAACAATTCGTTTCTCGATGTTTTTTCCGGGGCACATTTTAGCTTTCGGGTTCAGGTTCATTGCCACGTCGAGAAATTCTTTATCAAGGAAAGGTACGCGTCCTTCTACTCCCCATGCTGATAAACTTTTATTGGCACGGAGGCAATCGTACATGTGCAACTTTGAAAGTTTACGTACTGTTTCTTCGTGAAATGCCTGTGGAGTAGGGGCCTTGTGGAAATACAGATACCCCCCGAAAACTTCATCGGCACCTTCACCGCTCAACACCATTTTGATTCCCATTGATTTAATGACACGCGCCAATAAATACATGGGAGTGGAAGCGCGTACGGTAGTTACATCATACGTCTCGATGAAATAAATAACATCACGCAGGGCGTCCAGCCCCTCCTGAACGGTGTAGTTGATCTCATGATGAACGGTACCGATATATTCGGCTACTTCACGCGCTTTAATCAAATCGGGGGCACCCTTTAGACCGATGGCGAAAGAGTGGAGTTGAGGCCACCACGCATCGCTTGCACCGTCTGTTTCTATACGTTTTGCCGCATATTTTTTGGCAATAGCAGAGATAACAGAACTATCCAACCCGCCCGAAAGCAACACTCCATACGGTACGTCACTCATTAACTGGCGGTGCACAGCCTCTTCCAATGCCACTTTCACATCCTCGGTTTGTGCATCATTCTCTTTGACGGTTTCATATTCTGTCCAGCCGCGCGAATACCAACGTTTCATTTTTCCCTCTTTGCTATAGAAATAATGTCCGGGGAGGAATACTTCATATTCGTCACAAAATCCTTCGAGAGCTTTCAATTCGCTGCCGAAGTAGATTTTTCCCTCTTTATCTTTTCCTATATATAAAGGAATAACCCCTATCGGATCGCGGGCAATTAGAAATTCATCCTTTTCCTCATCATAAAGCACGAAAGCGAAGATACCGCTGATATCTTCCAAAAAATGGATGCCTTTATCTTTGTAAAGGGCAAGAATTACCTCACAGTCACTTCCAGTCTGAAAGTTATATTTTCCCGCATATTTAGCGCGAATATCACGGTGATTGTAAATCTCACCGTTGACGGCGAGCACCTGTTTACGATCGGGAGAGTATAACGGCTGCCCTCCACTCTGCGGGTCGACAATGGAAAGGCGTTCGTGTGCCAGGATGGCACTTCCGCCTACATAGATTCCGCTCCAGTCCGGTCCGCGATGACGGATCTTCTGGGCCATTTTCAGTGCTTTATCTCTTAGTTCTTTCGTTTGAACTTTGATGTTGAGTATACCTGCTATTCCACACATAACTTTAATTTTTAGAGGGGGTAATGTAATCTGTTGATTGTTTATTCGCTATTTCTAAGAAGCTGACTAGCTATTCTTAATTCGTTCCATAATTGTTATCGTTTAGTTCCACAACTGTTTCCCTTTAGTTCCATATCTGTTATCGTTTAGTTCCACAGATATGGAACGAACCGATAATAGCAATCGAGCTTCTTGTTGTACACTGTTGCAAAACTTATTGTATTAGATAAGCATCTATTTCCGCAGCAGCCTTTCGTCCTCCCGCCATGGCGCGTACCACCAGGCTGGCGCCAGTCTCGGCATCACCGGCTAGGAATACATTCTTTGCAAATTTCGGTTGCTCCGGTTTCAGGAATCCCATCGCCAATAATACCATATCAGCTTCGATGACTTCCTTCTTCCCTGTTGGTTTCATCGTGGGACGTCCGCCATCTGCTGCCGGAATCCATTCCACTTCTTCCACTTCTACACCTGTCACTTTTCCATTCTTTCCGAGGAACTGATTGGAAGCCAGGCACCAGCGGCGTGTACAACCTTCTTCATGGCTGGAAGTCGTTTTGAAGACTGCCGGCCATTGTGGCCAAGGAGTAGCCGGATTGTAGCCGACAGGAGGTTTCGGCATGATTTCGATTTGAGTGACACTGACGGCTCCCTGTCTCACACTGGTTCCGATGCAGTCGGAACCGGTATCTCCGCCACCTATCACAAGTACTTTTTTGCCTTTGGCATTCACCAATTTATCTTTCGGGAAAGTTTGTCCTGCCAGAATCCTGTTCTGCTGTGCCAGCATTTCAAGTGCGAAATGGATGCCTTTCAGTTCACGTCCCGGAATACTCAAATCACGTGCAGTCGGCGTTCCGGTACAGATGCAGTAAGCGTCGAATCCTTCCGGCAAATGATTGACGTCTATTTCTACTCCCATCTCAAACTGTATTCCTTCAGCAGCCAATATCTTCATCCGTCGGTCAATTACATTCTTATCCAGTTTGAAATTAGGAATACCGAACCGTAATAACCCTCCGGGCGCTTCATCCTTATCGAATAAAGTAACGCTATATCCTTTTAAATTCAGCTGATTAGCCACTACCAATCCGGCAGGACCCGCACCAATCACCGCCACTTTCTTTCCGTTTCTTCTCGGCGTCTTTACCTGTATATATCCTTCACGAAAAGCCGCTTCCACGATAGCTGCTTCATTCTCGCGAATAGTCACCGGCTGATCGCAGGAAAGTTTCAACACACACGATTTCTCGCAAAGGGCAGGACAAATACGTCCTGTAAATTCCGGAAAATCGCAAGTAGACGACAATACTTCGTATGCCTCCTTCCATTTTCCCCTGTATAATGCGTCCTGCCATTCCGGTTGTTTATTTCCTATCGGGCATGCCCAATGACAGAAAGGTACACCGCAATCCATGCAGCGTGACGCCTGCAATTTACGGCTGTTTGTATTCAAAGTCTGTTCTACCTGACTATAGTCAGCGATTCGCTCGTTTACAGGGCGGTATCCCGCCTCTTGTCGAGGTATATTTAGAAATGCTTTAGGATCTCCCATCTTGTTATTTACTATTTGACGATTTACTATTTACTATTTCCAGACTATCTTGTCATTTGCTATTTGACTATTTACAGACTATACATTCAAATAGTAAATTGTAAATAGTCAAATTGTAAATCTAATAGTCTCTTTGCATGTCTGCAATTTTTTGTTGTAATTTTCTCATCTGTTCCTCCTGCAATACTTTTTTGTATTCGATGGGTACTACTTGGATGAACTGGTCTGCATAATGATTCCAGTTGTCAAGCATGGTACGGGCAAGTTTTGAGCCTGTGTACAGATAATGTTGGCGGATTAGTTCGTGTAGCTCCTTCCGGTAGCTGGCTTCTTCGATGAGTGACAGTTCCACCATTTCCATGTTGCAGAAATAATCGAAGTTGCCATCCTTGTTCCATACATAAGCCACACCGCCACTCATACCGGCTGCAAAGTTACGTCCGGTTTGTCCGAGGACTACCACACGACCTCCTGTCATGTATTCGCAACAATGGTCGCCCACACCTTCCACTACGGCAACTGCACCGGAGTTACGAACTGCGAAGCGTTCTCCTACACGACCGTTGATATATACTTCACCGCTTGTTGCTCCATAAAGCAAGGTATTACCGGCAATTGTATTCTTTTCGGCTTCGAAGTTGCTGCGGATAGGAGGCAATACGGAGATGCGTCCGCCGCTCAATCCTTTACCCAGATAATCGTTTGCTTCACCTTCCAGTTTAAAGTTAACTCCCGGTACGAGGAAAGCCCCGAAAGACTGACCTGCCGAGCCTTTGAACTTCACATTCAGCGTATGTTCCGGCAATCCTTTGCCACCGTATTTCTTGGCGATCACTCCGGAGAGCATCGCACCTATTGCACGGTCTGTATTGGCAATCGTATATTCTAAAGAAATCTCTTTCTCATGTTCAATAGCTTCCTGTGCCGCATCAATGAGGGTTACATCCTTTACAGTAGAAACACCATGATCCTGATCGATGACATGGCGGATAGCCGCGTTGTTATCAATGCGTGCCAGCAATTTGGTGAAGTCGATTAATGCATGTTTCGGATTCGGGTCGTTGGCAACGGACTTGCGTTCGATCAAGTCTGTGCGTCCGATAATATCATCCATTCTGGTGAATCCCATTTCGGCCAAATGCTCGCGGACCTCCTGTGCCAGGAATGTGAAGAAATTTACCAAATATTCACTACGCCCATGAAAGCGTTTACGTAATTCCTCATTCTGTGTGGCAACTCCCACCGGACAAGTATTCTGATGGCATTTGCGCATCATTACACACCCTAATACAATCAATGCCGAGGTGGCGAAGCCATATTCTTCGGCACCCATTAGCGCCATTAAGATGATGTCACGTCCGGTTTTCAGTTGTCCGTCGGCTTGCAGAACTACTTGCCCACGAAGTCCGTTCAAAACCAATGTTTGTTGTGTCTCGCTCAATCCCAATTCCGGTGAGATGCCCGCATAACGGATAGAAGAAGCCGGAGAAGCACCTGTTCCCCCTTCAGCACCGGAGATGACAATCAGGTCCGCCTTTGCTTTTGCCACCCCGGCCGCAATTGTACCGACGCCGCTTTCTGCTACCAGTTTCACACTGATTTTGGCCTGTGGATTTACATTTTTCAGATCGAAGATTAATTGTGCCAAATCCTCAATTGAATAAATATCATGATGAGGTGGGGGAGAAATCAGTGAAATTCCCGGAATGGAATGGCGTGTTTTTGCAATCACATCATTCACTTTAAATCCTGGAAGTTGTCCGCCTTCACCCGGCTTTGCTCCCTGTGCTATCTTAATCTGAATCTCATCCGCATTAACCAGATATTCTGCCGTTACACCGAAACGTCCGGAAGCTACCTGCTTGATTGCACTTCGTAAGGAACTGCCATCGGGCAGCGGTTGGAAACGGGCAGCGTCCTCGCCACCTTCACCGGTATTACTGCGTCCGTGAATTTTATTCATGGCAATAGCCATTGCCTCGTGAGCCTCTTTGCTGATAGAACCAAAAGACATGGCCCCCGTGACGAAACGATGCAGAATGTTTTCCACCGGTTCTACCTGATCGATCGAAATCGGGTTACGACGGAATCCCAGAAAGTCACGAAGGAAAATAGGCTTTTCTTTTTCGTCTACCAAATGAGTATATTCTTTAAATTTCTTATAACTCCCCATCCGTGTAGCCAATTGCAGCGTACTGATTGTTTCCGGATTCCATGCATGCTCTTCTCCGTCTTTACGGAAAGCATACAAACCGTTGTTTTTTAATAATGGAAAGTTGAAAGTGGAAGATTGGGAATTACTTTGTGTGCCTTCATTTCCATTTTTGATTTCTGAAAATCCTTCCTCATGGAAAGCGATGGCATCTCTGGCTATTTCTTCCAAGCGAATACCTCCGATGGGCGAACCGAGTCCACCGAAATAGGCCTTACTCAATTCTTCGCTCAAACCGACGGCTTCGAAGATCTTTGCACCACGATAAGAGCGGATGGTAGAGATCCCCATTTTACTCATGATTTTAAACAAGCCTTTGCAGATGGATTTGATATAATTCTTTTCAGCAGTGGCATAATCCAACTGAATATCCCTGTCTTTAACCAAGCGGTCGAGAACGGCAAATGCCATGTAAGGATTCAGGGCACTTGCTCCGAAACCCAGTAATAACGCAGCGTGCATCACCTCACGTATTTCACCGCTTTCTACAATCAATGCTGTTTGTACACGTTTGCCGACTGAAATCAGATGGTGATGAACGGCGCTTACTGCCAGCAATGAAGGAATAGCAGCATGGGTAATATCCACGTCACGGTCGGTCAGGACAATGTAGTTTACGCCTTCCGTCACAGATTCTTCCGCCATTTTACAGAGGCTGTTCAGTGCCTCCTGCAATCCGGCTTTCTCTTTCGCTGCTTCAAATAACATGGGCAGTTTGACCGTTTTGAAGCCTTTATAGCGGATATTACAAAGAATATCCAGTTGTGTGTTGCTCAAAATCGGATGATTCAGGCGGACCATTTTGCAATGACTTTCGCTGGGTGTTAGAATATTCATGCCGACTGCCCCGATGTATTCTGTTAATGACATTACCAGTTCTTCGCGGAGCGGGTCGATGGGAGGATTGGTCACTTGTGCAAATTGCTGCCGGAAATAGTTGTAAAGCAATTGCGGCTTATCCGAAAGTACAGCTAACGGAGTATCATTACCCATTGAATGGATCGGTTCTGCTCCGCTGCTTGCCATCGGCATAATCAGTTTTTCGATATCCTCTTTGGAGTAGCCGAAAGTGCGAAGCATACAGTCGTAGTTTTCTACATGATGAGGTACTTTGCGTCCGCTCTTCAGTTCATCCAGTTCGATTCGGTTCGTAGACAACCAGGTGCGGTAAGGTTTGGCTTCAGCCAACTGTTTTTTCAGTTCGCCATCATAATAAATTTCACCTTTTTCCGTATCTACCAGCAAAATCTTACCGGGTTGTAAACGACCTTTTTCTTTGATGTCTCCCGGTTCGAAATCCATCACACCGACTTCCGAAGCCACTACCATCATATCGTTTTTAGTAATCAGATAACGGGCAGGGCGCAGACCGTTGCGGTCGAGCATACCTCCGGCAAATCGTCCGTCACTGAAGAGAAGTGCAGCCGGTCCGTCCCACGGTTCCATCAGGATAGAGTGGTATTCGTAGAATGATTTCAGATCCTCGCTGATGGGATTCTTTTCGTTGAAAGATTCCGGCACGAGCATAGCCATAGCGTGTGGCAGGCTCAACCCCGACATCACCAGGAACTCCAGTACATTGTCCAGGGAAGCACTGTCGCTCATGCCCGGTTGTATAATCGGGCGAAGTTCTTTTATGTCACCCAAGGTAGGAGTGGAGAGTACGCTTTCGCGGGCTTCCATCCATCCGCGGTTACCACGGATTGTGTTGATTTCACCGTTGTGTGCCAGAAGGCGGAATGGTTGTGCCAATCCCCATGTAGGGAATGTATTGGTACTGAAACGGGAGTGCACCAGTGCTAGTCCGCTGGTAAAATAGCTATTCGTCAGGTCCGGATAGTAGTTGCGCAGTTGCAACGACGAAAGCATACCTTTATATATAATGTTTTTTGTAGAAAGCGAAACAACATAAAAATCGTCCTTTGTCGGAATGGATGACAGTCTGACCTTATTCTCGATTCTTTTCCGGATCAGATATAACTTCCGGTCGGCCGTTTCCGTTTCTGTAAATCCGGTGATAAACACCTGCTTGATGTCAGGTTCGTTTGCCAAAGCAGATTCTCCTAGAATTTCAGGGCAGGTGGGCACATTGCGCAGATGCATCAATGTGAGTCCTTCTTTTTCAATTTCTTCAATAATGATACTTAAAATGGCTGCCTGGTCTTTCTCATTTTTCGGCAAAAATAGCAATCCTGTGCCGTACCGTCCTTTTTCGGGTACAGGAATACCTTGCAATAAAATAAACTCATGCGGAATTTGCAACATGATACCTGCACCGTCGCCGGTTTTGTTATCCGCACCTTCGGCGCCGCGGTGGCGCATGTTCTCTAATACCTTTAAAGCCGACTCAACAATGTCGTGTGACTTTTCTCCATGAATGTTTACCAGCATACCAACACCGCAGGCATCGTGTTCGTATGCCGCATTGTACAAGCCCATCTGTTTGGGCTGTCGTTGGTAAGGGGATCCTTCTGTTACGTTGTTAAAAAGTTCTTGTTTCTTCATTCTTACTAGCTTTATTGTATGATAATACCTAATTGAAGTGTCAATTTGTTCGGCAAAGTTAGTAGTTTAATTTCAAAATGATAGTAAAATGTAAGTTTTCTGTAACGCGAAATTAAAAGAAGAGCCTGTCTTCTTCTAATTTGTAATTAAAAGAAGGAGATTTACTTTTAATTTGTTAGCTCTTTTGGGTGAATGGTGATCTAATTGTAATTTGTTTCTTTTTGAGCTAAAAATAATATATTATTTAACTTTTTGATGTGTTTACAACTTTTTTATGCGTTTCTGTCAAATAAATATGCTTTTTGTTGTCTTTATGTTATTTGTAATGTGTATATTTGCGGTCGAAATAAAAATATCATAATATGTGTGGAATAGTAGGCTATATTGGTAAACGAAAAGCCTACCCTATCCTTATAAAAGGGCTGAAGCGACTGGAGTATCGTGGATATGATAGCGCGGGGGTAGCAATCATCAGTGATGACCGACAGTTAAATGTGTATAAGACGAAAGGAAAAGTCTCCGATCTTGAAAATTTCGTCACACAAAAAGATATTTCCGGTACAATCGGAATTGCCCATACTCGTTGGGCTACTCACGGGGAACCTTGTTCCGCTAACGCCCACCCTCATTACTCTTCTTCCGAAAAGCTCGCTCTCATTCATAACGGTATTATTGAAAACTACGCCGTTCTCAAAGAAAAACTTCAAGCCAAAGGCTATATTTTTAAAAGTAGTACAGATACCGAAGTCCTTGTTCAATTAATAGAATACATGAAAGTCACTAATCAAGTCAGTTTGCTGACAGCCGTTCAATTGGCGTTGGGAGAAGTGATTGGTGCCTATGCGATTGCGATTCTTGATAAAGAGCATCCCGATGAGATTATTGCTGCCCGTAAGAGTAGCCCGCTGGTAGTGGGGATTGGAGCGGACGAGTTCTTCCTTGCTTCGGATGCCACTCCGATTGTAGAATATACAGATAAGGTGGTTTATCTGGAAGACGGAGAAATTGCTGTTCTCCATCTGGGAAAAGAATTGAAGGTGGTCAATTTGAGTAATGTTGAAATGACACCTGAAATTAAAAAAGTGGAGCTTAATCTCGGCCAGCTGGAAAAAGGGGGATATCCGCATTTTATGTTGAAAGAGATTTTCGAACAGCCCGATTGTATTCATGATTGTATGCGCGGACGTATCAATGTGGAAGCAGATAATGTGGTACTTTCCGCTGTGATCGATCATCGGGAAAAGCTACTGAATGCCAAGCGGTTTATTATCGTTGCCTGTGGAACTTCCTGGCATGCCGGACTGATTGGTAAGCATCTGATTGAAAGTTTCTGCCGCATACCGGTGGAAGTGGAGTATGCTTCCGAATTCCGTTACCGTGATCCGGTGATTGACGGACAGGATGTAGTGATAGCAATCTCCCAAAGTGGTGAGACTGCGGATACTTTGGCTGCTGTGGAATTGGCAAAAAGCCGCGGAGCATTTATATATGGTATTTGCAATGCTATCGGGTCTTCTATTCCCCGTGCTACTCACACCGGTTCGTATATCCACGTAGGTCCGGAAATCGGAGTCGCTTCCACCAAAGCGTTTACCGGACAAGTCACTGTGTTGGCAATGCTGGCATTGACGCTTGCCAAAGCGAAAGGAACAATTGACGAACGGCATTATCTTTCAATAGTACAGGAATTAAATCATATTCCGGAGAAGATGAAAGAAGTGCTGAAACTGAATGATACCCTGGCGGAGTTATCGAAAACTTTCACGTATGCGCATAACTTTATTTACCTGGGACGCGGATATAGTTATCCTGTTGCCTTGGAAGGTGCATTGAAATTGAAAGAAATATCGTATATTCACGCCGAAGGTTATCCGGCTGCCGAGATGAAGCACGGACCGATTGCCTTGATTGACGCGGAAATGCCGGTAGTGGTGATTGCTACGCAGAATGGACTGTACGAAAAAGTGCTAAGTAATATTCAGGAGATCAAGGCGAGGAAGGGAAAAGTGATTGCGTTCGTTACGAAGGGAGATACGGTTATCAGCAAGATTGCCGATTGTAGTATCGAACTTCCTGAAACAATAGAGTGTCTCGATCCGTTAATTACTACGGTACCTCTCCAACTTCTTGCTTATCACATTGCGGTATGTAAGGGGATGGATGTAGACCAGCCGAGAAATCTGGCGAAGTCGGTAACGGTGGAGTAATGTGATTTACAATTAGACAATTTACTATTTACTATTTACGATTGAAGAATCAATGATAGATAGTAAGTTGTTTGATTGGCAGGTGGTAATTTAAATCGTAAATAGTAAATCGTCAAATCGTAAATAGTATAGATGGAACAATTGAAACATGAATGTGGCGTTGCCATGATACGCTTGCTTAAACCGTTGGAGTATTACGAGAAAAAGTACGGAACATGGATGTACGGTCTTAATAAGCTCTACCTGTTAATGGAGAAACAACATAACCGTGGACAGGAAGGTGCGGGACTGGCATGTGTGAAACTGGAAGCAAATCCGGGTGAAGAATATATGTTTCGTGAACGTGCTTTAGGCTCCGGAGCTATTACGGAGATCTTTGAAAATGTTCAAAACAATTTTAAGGAGCTCACTCCCGAACAGTTGCATGATGCTGCGTATGCCAAACGAGTCCTGCCTTTTGCCGGGGAAGTATATATGGGGCATCTTCGTTATTCCACTACGGGAAAATCCGGAATTTCATACGTGCATCCATTTTTAAGAAGAAATAACTGGCGTGCCAAGAATCTCGCTCTTTGCGGAAACTTCAATATGACGAATATGGACGAAATATTTGCCCGTATCACTGCCATTGGCCAGCATCCGCGTAAATATGCCGATACATATATCATGTTGGAACAGGTGGGACACCGTCTTGACCGTGAAGTGGAGCGTGTATTCAATCTTGCCGAAGCCGAAGGGCTTACGGGCATGGGCATCACGCATTATATAGAAGAATATATTGATTTGGCAAACGTACTGCGTACTTCCAGTCGCGAATGGGATGGGGGGTATGTTATTTGTGGATTGACCGGAAGCGGTGAATCTTTCGCTATCCGTGACCCGTGGGGCATCCGGCCTGCATTTTGGTATCAGGATGACGAGATTGCTGTTCTTGCTTCCGAACGTCCGGTTATCCAGACAGCTTTGAATGTTCCGTTTGAGGAAATCAAGGAACTGCAACCGGGGCAGGCATTGTTGATTAGCAAAGAAGGTAAGATACGTACTTCGCAAATCAATAAGCCGCGCGAAAATCAGGCTTGTTCCTTCGAACGTATCTATTTTTCCCGTGGCAGTGACGTCGATATTTATAAAGAAAGGAAACGGCTGGGCGAAAAGTTGGTTCCGAGAATATTGAAAGCAATCAATAATGATATCGATCATACGGTCTTCTCTTTTATTCCCAACACTGCGGAGGTTGCTTTCTATGGAATGTTGCAGGGACTGGATGATTACTTGAATGAGGAGAAAGTGCAGCAGATCGCTGCATTGGGGCATAACCCGAATATGGAGGAATTGGAAGTTATTCTTTCCCGTCGTATTCGCAGCGAAAAGGTGGCAATCAAGGATATTAAGCTCCGTACGTTCATCGCCGAAGGAAACAGTCGTAATGATTTGGCTGCCCATGTGTATGATATTACATACGGAAGTCTTGTACCCGGTGTTGATAATCTGGTGATTATCGATGACAGCATTGTGCGTGGCACTACGCTGAAACAAAGTATTATCGGTATTCTCGACCGTCTCGGTCCGAAGAAGATTGTCATTGTATCTTCTTCTCCGCAGGTGCGTTATCCTGACTATTACGGTATTGATATGGCAAAGATGAGCGAGTTTATCGCCTTCAGGGCTGCTGTCGAACTTTTAAAGGAACGGGATATGAAAGATGTAATTGCGGCCGCCTACCGTAAATCGAAAGAGCAGGTAGGACTGCCGAAAGAGCAGATGGTAAACTATGTGAAAGACATTTATGCTCCGTTCACTGATGAGGAAATCTCTGCCAAAATGGTAGAACTGCTGACACCCAAGGGAACCAAGGCGAAAGTGGAAATCGTCTATCAACCGTTGGAGGGATTGCACGAGGCTTGTCCGCATCATAAAGGCGACTGGTATTTTAGCGGTAACTACCCTACACCGGGTGGTGTGAAAATGGTGAACCGGGCGTTCATCGACTATATAGAACAAATGTATCAATTCTAACAACCATACAACGATTCAATAATAAGAATGAGAAATGTGACATTAATCCTTGACGACGGGAGCCGGTTTTCCGGTAAGTCGTTTGGCTACGAGAAGCCGGTGGCGGGCGAAGTAGTGTTTAATACTGCCATGACCGGATACCCGGAGAGCCTCACTGACCCTTCATACGCCGGACAGTTGATGACGCTTACCTATCCTTTGGTAGGTAACTACGGTGTTCCTCCTTTTACTATCGAGCCGAATGGACTTGCCACTTTCATGGAAAGTGAAAAGATCCACGCGGAAGCGATTATCGTAAGTGACTATTCTTATGAATACAGCCATTGGAACGCTGTGGAGAGCCTCGGTGACTGGTTGAAACGGGAGCAAGTTCCCGGCATTACAGGCATTGATACGCGCGAGCTGACTAAAGTGCTTCGTGAACATGGAGTAATGATGGGGAAAATAGTATTTGAAGAAGTTGAGAATGGAGAGTTGAGAGTTGAGAGTTATGAAGATATTAATTATGTGGACAGGGTAAGTTGTAAGGAAATAATTTCTTATCTTCCCGACGGAACCTCTCATTCTTTCCCATTAACGACTCCTATTGAGCAACTCAACTCTCAACTTTCAGGTTTTAACTCACAACTTAAAAAGGTCGTCCTGGTAGATTGCGGTGTGAAGACTAATATCATTCGTTGTCTGCTGAAACGTAATGTAGAGGTGATCCGTGTACCTTGGGATTATGATTATAACGGACTCGAATTTGACGGACTGTTTATTTCTAACGGACCGGGGGATCCGGATACCTGTGATGCTGCGGTGCAGAATATCCGCAAGGCGATGGCAAATGAGAAACTGCCTATTTTCGGAATCTGCATGGGTAACCAACTGCTTTCGAAAGCGGGAGGAGCCAAGATTTATAAATTGAAATACGGTCACCGTAGCCACAACCAACCGGTGCGTATGGTAGGCACTGAACGTTGCTTCATCACCTCGCAAAATCACGGTTATGCCGTAGACAATAATACGTTGAGTGCAGATTGGGAACCGTTATTTATTAATATGAATGATGGCTCTAACGAAGGAATCAAGCATAAAAGAAACCCTTGGTTTTCTGCACAATTCCATCCGGAAGCAGCGAGTGGACCTACGGATACGGAATTCCTGTTCGACGAATTTGTAAAACTATTATAACCCATATTCATCACGGATTATAAAAAATCTGTGTTAATCTGTGTAATCTGTGGTGAACCAGAAAGTAGAATCAATGAAAGAAAATATAAAGAAAGTATTGCTGTTGGGTTCCGGTGCCCTGAAGATCGGTGAGGCCGGTGAGTTTGACTATTCCGGTTCGCAGGCACTCAAAGCCTTGAAAGAAGAAGGCATTGAAACGATTCTTATCAATCCTAATATTGCTACGGTACAGACGTCCGAAGGAGTGGCGGATCAAATCTACTTCCTTCCGGTGACTCCGTATTTCGTAGAGAAAGTGATTCAGAAAGAAAAACCGGAAGGTATTATGCTGGCGTTCGGTGGTCAGACAGCCTTGAACTGTGGAGTGGCATTGTATAAGGAAGGTATTCTTGAAAAATATAATGTAAAAGTTCTTGGTACTCCGGTACAAGCCATTATGGATACCGAGGATCGTGAACTTTTCGTTCAGAAATTGAATGAAATCAATGTAAAGACCATTAAGAGTGAAGCCGTAGAAAATGCGGAAGATGCGCGTCACGCAGCAAAAGAACTGGGGTATCCCGTAATTGTTCGTGCTGCTTACGCTTTGGGTGGCTTGGGCTCCGGTTTCTGTGATAACGAAGAGCAGCTGGATATTCTTGTAGAAAAAGCGTTCTCTTTCTCTCCGCAGGTATTGGTGGAAAAATCTCTTCGTGGTTGGAAAGAAGTGGAATATGAAGTGGTACGTGACCGTTTCGACAACTGTATCACCGTTTGTAATATGGAAAACTTCGACCCGCTGGGTATTCATACCGGTGAATCTATCGTTATTGCTCCGTCACAAACGCTTACGAACAAAGAATATCATAAACTTCGGGAACTGGCAATACGTATCATCCGCCACATCGGTATTGTGGGCGAATGTAATGTACAATATGCCTTCGACCCCGAATCCGAAGATTATCGGGTGATTGAAGTAAATGCCCGTCTTTCCCGTTCATCGGCTTTGGCATCTAAGGCAACGGGTTATCCGCTGGCTTTCGTTGCGGCCAAATTGGGACTGGGTTATGGACTCTTCGACCTGAAGAACTCTGTAACAAAGACTACTTCTGCTTTCTTCGAACCGGCACTGGATTATGTTGTATGTAAGATTCCACGTTGGGATTTGGGTAAATTCCACGGTGTAGATAAAGAATTGGGATCTTCTATGAAATCTGTCGGTGAGGTGATGGCTATCGGTCGTACTTTTGAAGAAGCTATCCAGAAAGGGCTCCGCATGATCGGACAGGGAATGCACGGATTTGTAGAAAACAAGGAGCTAGTTATTTCTGACATCGACAAGGCTTTGCGCGAACCGACTGATAAACGTATTTTTGTTATCTCGAAGGCTTTTCGTGCCGGCTACACCATCGATCAGGTACACGAACTGACTAAGATTGATAAATGGTTCCTTCAGAAATTGATGAATATCATGCAGACTTCCGAAGAACTGCATAGCTGGGGAAATAATCACAAACAGATTGCCGATCTGCCAAACGAACTGCTTCGTAAAGCCAAGGTTCAAGGTTTCTCTGATTTCCAGGTTGCACGTGCCATCGGCTACGAAGGTGATATGGAGGATGGTATTCTTTATGTCCGCAAACATCGTAAAGAGGCGGGTATTCTTCCGGTAGTGAAGCAGATCGATACTTTGGCAGCCGAATATCCGGCACAAACCAATTATCTGTATCTTACTTATAGCGGTGTGGCAAATGATGTTCATTACTTGGGCGACCATAAATCCATTGTCGTATTAGGGTCTGGCGCTTATCGTATCGGCTCTTCCGTAGAATTTGACTGGTGCGGTGTGCAGGCTTTAAATACTATTCGTAAAGAAGGATGGCGCAGCGTGATGATTAACTATAATCCTGAAACCGTATCTACGGACTACGATATGTGCGATCGCTTGTACTTCGATGAATTGACTTTCGAACGTGTGATGGATATTCTGGAACTGGAGAATCCGCATGGTGTAATTGTATCTACCGGTGGTCAGATTCCAAATAATCTTGCTTTGCGTCTGGATGCACAGCATATCAATATCCTTGGCACAAGTGCCAAGAGCATTGACAACGCTGAAGATCGTGAGAAATTCTCTGCCATGCTCGACCGTATCGGTGTGGATCAGCCCCGTTGGCGTGAATTAACATCTATGGATGACATTCAGGAGTTTGTTGAAGAAGTAGGTTTTCCTGTACTTGTCCGTCCGTCATACGTGCTTTCGGGAGCTGCAATGAATGTTTGTTCCAATCAAGAAGAACTGGAACGTTTCCTGAAACTGGCAGCCAATGTCTCGAAAAAACATCCGGTAGTAGTAAGTCAGTTTATTGAACATGCCAAGGAAGTAGAAATGGATGCCGTGGCGCAGAATGGCGAAATTGTGGCATACGCTATTAGTGAGCATATCGAATTTGCAGGAGTACACTCCGGTGACGCGACTATTCAGTTCCCGCCACAGAAGCTATATGTGGAAACTGTTCGCCGTATCAAGCGTATCAGCCGTGAGATTGCCAAGGCTTTAAATATCTCTGGTCCGTTTAATATTCAGTATTTGGCGAAAGACAATGATATCAAGGTGATTGAATGTAACTTGCGTGCCAGTCGTTCTTTCCCATTTGTCAGCAAGGTATTGAAGATCAACTTTATTGAATTGGCAACTAAGGTTATGCTCGGCCTGCCTGTCGAAAAACCGGAAAAGAATCTTTTCGAACTGGACTATGTGGGAATCAAAGCTTCACAGTTCTCTTTCAACCGTTTGCAGAAAGCCGACCCGGTGTTGGGAGTAGATATGGCTTCCACCGGTGAAGTAGGTTGTATTGGTATGGATACTTCTTGTGCTGTATTGAAAGCAATGCTTTCTGTAGGCTATCGTATTCCGAAGAAGAATATCTTGCTTTCTACAGGTACCATGAAGCAAAAAGCGGATATGATGGATGCAGCCCGTATGTTGGTGAATAAGGGATATAAACTCTTTGCGACGGGCGGTACACATAAAGCGCTTGCCGAGAGCGGTATTGAGAGTACTCATGTTTATTGGCCGAGTGAAGAGGGACATCCGCAGGCGTTGGAGATGCTTCATAGTAAGGAAATAGATATGGTAGTTAATATACCGAAGAACTTGACAGCCGGAGAATTAAGTAATGGGTATAAAATCCGTCGTGCTGCCATTGATTTAAATATTCCGTTGATTACGAACGCTCGTCTGGCTAGTGCGTTTATCAATGCCTTCTGTACGATGAGTGTGGATGATATAGCTATCAAGAGCTGGGCAGAATATAAATAAGATGATTATATTCTATTGAAATGAAAAGACAAAGGTCGTTCTTATTATTCGAGAGCGGCCTTTGTCTATTATTGTAGAAATACAATTATTCGATTATTCAGTTGGAAAATTAAATACTCTTGGTCTTTATTTGCTGTTTTGGACATTTTAATGTAACTTGCGCGCTTATTTAAATAATATTTTTTTTTACAGGAGGATGATAGGTATGGATAATCATGTTGTAATAATGGCTGGTGGCATAGGGAGCCGTTTCTGGCCGATGAGCACTCCGGAATGTCCTAAACAATTTATTGATGTAATGGGATGTGGCCGGTCACTGATTCAATTGACGGCAGACCGGTTTGATGGTGTTTGCCCCAGAGAAAATATGTGGGTGGTAACTTCTGAAAAATACATTGATATTGTTCGGGAGCAGTTGCCGGAAATTCCGGAAAGTAATATTTTAGCGGAACCTTGTGCACGAAATACTGCATCTTGTATCGCATTTGCTTGTTGGAAAATCAAAAAGAAGCATCCCCGTGCTAATATTGTAGTAACTCCTTCGGATGCATTAGTCATCGATACGGGCGAGTTCCGTAGAGTGATGGAGAAAGCACTTCGTTTTACGGATGATAGCAGTGCTATTGTCACAATAGGTATTCGGCCGACTCGTCCGGAGACAGGCTACGGATATATTGCTGCTGCCAACCAGCTTCAAACAGATAAAGAAATTTATACAGTAGACGCATTCAAGGAAAAACCCGATAAAGAGACAGCTGAAAAGTATTTGGCGGAAGGTAATTACTTCTGGAATGCGGGAATCTTTGTGTGGAACGTGCGTACTATCACTTCCGTGATGCGTGTATATGCTCCGGGTATCGCACAGATTTTTGACCGTATTTTCCCGGATTTCTATACGGAAAAAGAAAATGAAACAATCAAAAAGTTATTCCCGACTTGCGAAAGTATTTCTATCGACTATGCGGTGATGGAAAAAGCGGAGGCAATTTACGTGTTACCGGCTTCTTTCGGCTGGTCGGATTTAGGCACATGGGGAGCACTTCGCGGTCTTTTACCACAGGATAAATCGGGAAATGCTACGGTAGGAACCGATATACGTTTGTATGACAGTAAGAACTGTATTGTGCATGCCAGCGAAGAAAAACGAGTTGTTGTTCAAGGACTGGATGGATATATCATCGCAGAGAAAGATAATACATTACTGATTTGTAAACTGGAAGAGGAACAACGGATTAAAGAGTTCTCGAAATAAAGATTATTTCGTTTGTTGATATTCGTGTGGTGTCATTCCTGTCATTCGTTTAAAGAACTTCGAGAAAAAAGAAGGATTAGGGAAATTTAATTCATCAGAAACTTGATAAACGAGCAGATTGCTATGTTTTAGCAATACTTTTGCTTCTAGTATAATGGACTGGTTTATCCAGTCCATTACTGTTTGTTGACTGGCCTGTCGGATAACAGTATTCAGATAACGTGGAGTGAGGCATAGCTTATCTGCATAGAAATTTACGTTACGTTCTTTCTTGCTGTATACATTGACAAGAGAGATGAAACGTTGGAAAATCTCTTCCTGTCTTGTCAACTGGGCAGAATTCAGTTCAATACTGTTTTGAGCGATATATTCTAAATAATAGATGAGGCTGGCCAAAAGATGTTGTATAGCTTCTTTACGGAATGGCGGTTCCTGCAATACTCCCCATATCAAGGTGAAATAATGTTCCATTTGTTGCTGTTCTTGTGGAGATAGTAACAATATGATGTTTTTCTGATGATGGAGAAGGTAAGAAAAAAAATCGTCTTTCCCGGATATAGGAAGGAAATTGTGGTCGGCTGCTATCATTTGCATATCAAAATCAGGAGACACCTCTGTGATTTGAATAATGGAGTTAGGAGCGATCACTGCGATGTATCCCGGTTGGATGGTATATTCGATCAGATTAATGAGAATTCGGGCAGAGCCTTGGTTGACGAATGCGATACGCCCTTCTTTAATACGATACGGTTGACCGAGTGAGAAAAGAGTCGTTTCCATCTTTACAAAGCTATTGACGAATCCGAAATCAGAAGATATATAACGATGCTCGTTATGCCGGACAATTTTAAGATTGTCTAATAATTTAAGTGCTAACTCTATCGGTTCTTTTTGTCCCATTTTCTTTTCTCTTTTCCGGCAAAGGTAATAAAATGCGGCATACTTATTTGCTTTTTTCTGTTTTATCGAACTAATGGAACACATTTACCAACTCTTGGAAATGACCAATATCTTTGAAATCCCTATCTTTGTCTTTCGAAGAAACCAAAGAAATAATGGATATGAAAAGAATGATTTTCAGTTTCTCCTTTTTACTGTATGTAGCAGGAGCGTATGCGCAGATTACATTGGAAGAATGTCAGCGGAAGACGCAGGACAATTATCCGTTGGTACATCAGTATGGCTTAGTGGAGAAGACAAAGGAATATAATCTGGAAAATGCAGCCAAGGGATATTTGCCTCAATTTGCTCTTTCGGCAAAGGCCTCTTATCAGAGTGATGTGACAGAAATTCCGGTAAAACTTCCCGGAGTAGATTTAAAAGGATTGTCTAAAGACCAATATCAGGTCATGTTGGAATTGCAACAGAAGATATGGGACGGGGGAGGAATCCGTATGCAGAAGAAGCAGACGATTGCAGAGGCTGAAGTGGAAAAAGAAAAACTGAATGTAGATATGTATGCGCTGAATGACCGCGTGAATGATCTTTATTTTGGAATTCTCCTGCTGGACGAGCAAATCAAACAGAATACATTGTTACAAGATGAGCTAGAGAGAAATTATCGTCAGATTACTGCTTATGTGGAAAATGGAATAGCCAATCAAGCTGATTTGGATGCAGTGAAAGTGGAGCAGCTGAATACAAAACAGAAAAGAATTGATTTAGTATCATCACGGGCAGCTTATTTGAAAATGCTTTCGCTGTTGGTAGGAGAAGCACTATCTCCGGAGACGGTGCTGGAGAAGCCTGTACCTCAAAGTATGGTTTCAGCTGTCAGTGAGATTCGTCGGCCGGAGTTGGCTTTGTTTGATGCACAGGGAGCCGGACTGCAAGTGCAGGAGAAGGCTTTGAATGTGCGTCATCTTCCGCAGTTCGGACTGTTTGTGCAGGGGGCATACGGAAATCCTGGATTGGATATGCTGAAGAATGAATTCTCTCCTTATTATATGGCAGGTGTCCGGCTTTCATGGAATTTCGGTAGTTTGTATACTTTGAAAAATGACCGTCGGGTGATCGAGAAGAAAAGGCAGCAACTGGATAATAACCGGGATGTATTCCTTTTCAATACAAGACTGGAAATGACGCAGCAGGATCAGGCTATCCATTCTTTGGAGAAGCAAATGCGGGATGATGATGAAATTATCCGGTTGCGTACGAATATCCGTAAAGCTGCCGAAGCAAAGGTGGCAAATGGAACATTGACTGTGACTGAAATGTTACGTGAACTGACCAATGAGAGCTTGGCGCGTCAGTCGAAAGCCATGCATGAGATTCAACGGTTGATGGGAATTTATCAATTGAAATATACAACGAATTATTAATATAACTTCTCCGGATATGAAAAGAATAACAAAAATAGGAATGTGGGGGATAACGCTGATGATGTTATCTGCCTGCGGAAATGGAACACCTGATTATGACGCAACCGGTACATTTGAAGCTACGGAAGTAATAGTGTCCGCCGAGGCTGCCGGAAAATTGCTACGACTAGAAGTAGAAGAGGGAACAAAGCTGGAAGCGGGTGAGGAGATCGGGTTGGTAGATACGGTACAATTGTATTTAAAGAAACTGCAATTGGAAGCCAGTATGAAATCGGTAGAAAACCAGCGTCCTGATCTTGCCAAACAGATTGCCGTTACCAAGCAGCAAATTGTCACGGCAGAGCGTGAGAGGAAACGGGTGGAAAACTTGCTTGCTGCAGGTGCGGCCAATCAAAAACAACTGGATGATTGGGACGCGCAAGTCAAATTACTCGAACGACAGCTCGTTGCACAGGAATCATCGTTGCGTAATAGTACGAATAGCCTTACAGAACAAGGCAATTCGGTTGCTATACAGGTAGCGCAAGTGGAGGATCAGTTAGTTAAATGTCATGTTCAGTCACCTATCGCAGGTACAGTATTGGCTAAATATGCGGAAGCCGGTGAATTGGCGGCGATAGGCAAGCCTTTATTTAAGGTGGGCGAAGTGGATCGTATGTATTTGAGGGCTTACATCACTTCCGAACAGTTGTCAAAAGTGAAACTGGGAGATCAAGTGACTGTGTATGCTGACTATGGCAACTCGGAGCAGAAAGCTTATCCGGGGGAAGTGACTTGGATTTCCGATCGTTCGGAATTCACTCCAAAAACAATTCTGACGAAGAATGAACGTGCTAATCTGGTATATGCAGTGAAGATTGCGGTGAAGAATGACGGAGCGTTGAAGATTGGTATGTATGGCGGAGTAAAATTAAAGAATGAAGATTAAAAATTAAAGTCAGGGAGATGGAGAAGGATGTACCCATAGTGGTTGTGAAAGGAGTCGGCAAGAGCTATGGAACGGTGGAAGCGCTGAAAGAGGTTTCTTTTGTGGTAGAACGGGGAGAGATCTTTGGGCTGATAGGTCCTGACGGTGCCGGTAAGAGTACCTTATTCCGTATTCTGACTACTTTGCTGCTGGCAGATAAGGGAACGGCCACGATTGGCGGACTGGATGTGGCAACAGAATATAAACAGATTCGTACGAAGGTGGGATATATGCCCGGTCGTTTTTCACTTTACCAGGATCTTTCAGTAGAGGAGAATCTGGAGTTTTTCGCTACCGTATTCCATACAACTGTTCAGGAGAACTATGATTTAATTAAAGATATCTATCAGCAGATAGAACCGTTCAGGAAAAGAAGGGCAGGGGCTTTGTCGGGTGGTATGAAGCAGAAACTGGCATTGAGTTGCGCTTTGATTCATAAACCGGATATTTTATTCCTGGATGAACCCACTACCGGAGTGGATCCTGTGTCGCGCAAGGAATTTTGGCAAATGCTTCGTAACTTGCGGGAACAGGGTATTACTATTGTTGTTTCTACTCCCATCATGGATGAAGCCCGGCAATGTGACCGGATTGCTTTTATCAATCATGGAAAGATTCATGGCATTGATACCCCCGAGCGTATTCTTCAGCAATTTGCATCCATCCTTTGTCCTCCTTCTTTGGAACGGGAGGAGGTGAGACATGAAACCGCTCCGGTCATTGAAGTGGAGCAGTTGACAAAGTGTTTTGGTAATTTTACAGCGGTAGATCATATCTCCTTTCAGGTGAACCGGGGAGAGATATTTGGCTTCCTGGGTGCTAACGGTGCCGGAAAGACTACAGCCATGCGCATGCTTTGTGGATTGAGCAAACCGACATCAGGCATAGGAAAGGTGGCAGGATATGATATTTTCCGGGAAGCTGAACAAGTAAAGAAGCATATCGGCTATATGAGCCAGAAATTTTCGCTGTATGAAGATTTGAAAGTGTGGGAGAATATCCGTCTGTTTGCCGGGATTTATGGGATGAAAGAGCAAGAAATAGAGCGGAAGACAGAAGAATTGTTGGATCGCCTGGGGCTTGCTGACGAGCGGGATACTTTGGTGAAGAGCCTTCCGGTGGGGTGGAAGCAGAAACTAGCTTTTTCAGTTTCAATCTTCCACGAGCCGAGAATTGTTTTTCTGGATGAGCCGACGGGTGGAGTAGATCCCGCTACGAGAAGGCAGTTCTGGGAATTGATTTATCAGGCAGCCGACCAGGGAATCACCATATTTGTCACTACCCATTATATGGATGAAGCGGAATATTGTAACCGGATATCTATCATGGTGGACGGTCAGATTAAAGCTCTTGATACACCTGCCCGTCTGAAGCAACAATTCGGTGCAGAAACGATGGATGATGTTTTTCAGCAATTAGCCCGCGGTGCGGTGCGCAAAGCAGATTGATTATGAGACAGTTTATAGCTTTTGTAAAGAAGGAATTTTATCATATTTTCCGTGACCGGCGAACCATGCTGATTTTGTTGGGGATGCCGGTTGTACAAATTATACTATTCGGTTTTGCCATCAGTACAGAGGTGAAAAATGTCCGGTTGGCGGTACTCGATCCTTCTAATGATGTGGTGACGCGAAAGATTATTGATCGTTTGGACGCCAGTGAATATTTCACTGTTACCACGCGTTTTCATTCGCCCCAGGAAATGGAAGCTGCTTTTCTGAAGAATAAGGTTGATATGGCGATTGTTTTTAGCGAACGTTTTATAGATGATCTCTATACGGGTGATGCTCGTGTGCAGCTGGTAGTAGATGCGACAGATCCGAATATGTCGACTTCGCAGGTTAATTATGCAACGGGAATTGTTTCTATGGTAGGTCAGGAAATGATGCCGCCCAATATGTCGGCTGCCCGTTTAACGTCGGATATAAAACTGTTGTATAACCCGCAAATGAAGAGTGCTTATAACTTTGTTCCGGGGGTAATGGGGTTGATCTTGATGCTGATTTGTGCTATGATGACCTCGATTTCCATCGTTCGTGAAAAAGAGACGGGGACCATGGAAGTATTACTGGTTTCGCCTGTGAAGCCACTATTTATTATTTTGGCAAAAGCTGTGCCTTATTTTGTATTGTCTTTTGTCAATCTGATTACTATCCTTTTACTTTCGGTCTTTGTGCTGGATGTTCCGGTAGTAGGAAGTTTGTTCTGGTTGATAACCGTCTCTTTGTTGTTTATCTTCGTATCCTTGGCGTTGGGCTTATTGATTTCATCAGTCACGCGTACACAGGTTGCGGCCATGCTGGTTTCCGGTTTGATGTTGATGATGCCCACGATGCTTTTATCGGGGATGATTTTCCCTATTGAGAGTATGCCGTTGATACTTCAATGGATCTCGGATATACTTCCGGCACGTTGGTATATTCAGGCTGTGCGAAAGTTGATGATTGAAGGAGTGCCTGTTGTATTGGTATATAAGGAGATTGGTATCTTATTATTGATGGCGACGGTACTTATTACGGTTAGTATCAAGAAATTCAAGTATAGATTGGAGTAGATAAGAATAATATGTTAATGTGCCAATTGGCTGTGTTATACTACATGGCATTGACATATAAACATATCAGCAAATTGAAGAATTATTTATGATAAAGTTCCTGATAGAAAAAGAGTTTAAACAATTGCTTCGCAATTCGTTTCTTCCGAAATTGATTCTTGTATTTCCATGCATGATTATGCTATTGATGCCTTGGGCGGTAAATCTGGAAATCAAGAATATACAGCTGAATATTGTGGATAATGACCATTCGGCTATTTCACAACGTTTAGTGAATAAGATTGCTGCCTCCACTTACTTTCGCTTGGTAGAAGTACCGGCCTCGTATGAAGAAGGTCTTCGAAACATTGAAATTGGAACGGCTGATATTGTGATGGAAATTCCAAGGCATTTGGAACGGGATTGGATGAATGGAGAGGATGCTCATGTATTGATAGCGGCCAATGCCGTGAATGGAACGAAAGGTGGTCTGGGCAGTTCTTATTTGTCTTCTATCATTAATGATTATGCAGCCGAACTACGTTCGGAACATCCCGAAGCAGCTACCGTTTCCGGCACTTTCCCTTCCATACAGGTTGATACGCAGGGATTATTTAATCCGAATCTGAACTATAAGCTCTATATGATTCCGGCATTGATGGTCATGTTGTTGACTTTGATTTGTGGTTTCCTGCCTGCGTTGAATGTGGTTAGCGAGAAGGAAGTGGGGACAATAGAGCAAATCAATGTGACTCCGGTTCCGAAGTTTGTCTTTATTCTGGCAAAGCTCTTGCCTTATTGGCTGATTGGTTTTCTGGTGCTGACGGTGTGTTTCATATTAGCCTGGTTAATTTATGGCATAGTACCTGTCGGGCATTTTCTGTTGATTTACTTTTTCGCGGTTCTTTTTGTTCTGATGATGTCCGGCTTCGGACTAGTCATTTCCAACTATTCAGCAACGATGCAGCAATCAATGTTTGTTATGTGGTTCTGTTTGTTGGTGGTGATTTTGATGAGCGGTTTGTTTACCCCCATTAGCAGCATGCCGGAATGGGCACAAATAATAACGATATTCAATCCTTTGAAGTATTTTATGGAGGTGATGCGAATGATATATCTGAAGGGGAGTGGTTTCTTTGATTTGCTGCCGCAGTTCGGAATATTGTTGCTTTTTGCAGTCGTGTTTAATAGTTGGGCGGTAATTAGTTATCGGAAGAACAACTGAAGATAATAAGGGGTCAGTCCGAAAACCCTGTGGGTATGTTATGTTAATAAGGCGGCATTGCCTGCAAAGACAATAAAAAAACAGCTCGTTTCCCTTTAAGGGAGAGAGCTGTTTTTGATCCTTTTCATCACCGTCTCCGGTGAATAGTAAGTGGTTACTGTATTACTTTATTTCGATTTGTCTATTTGGCTTCTTTACTTCTTCTTCAGAGAGTTTCGGAAGTTCGATATTTAGAACGCCATGTTCTACAGATGCAGCAATTTTTTCTTTGTCTACATTATCCGGTAGAATCATTGTTTGCTGGAACTTAGAGTATGAGAATTCGCGACGCAGATAGCGACCGTCTTTCTTTTCCTCCTTGTTTTCTGTCTTCTTCTCCATGCTGATAACGAGGTTATTATCTTCATCAATGCGAACATTGAAATCATCCTTCGTCATACCCGGAGCAGCCAATTCCACTTTGTATTCTTTTTCTGTTTCCAAAACATTAATTGCAGGTGCAGTAGCATTTGCTTTTACCATCCAATCGTTATCAAAGAAATCATTAAAGATACTTGGTAACCAACTTTGAGTTCTTCTAACAGGCATCATAATTTTAGTCTCCTATCTTTAAGTTAAACATTCAGTTAATTATTCTTGAACTTCGGTATTTTCACTTCTGATGGTACCGGTTGTCCCGGTTTCCATCGTCTGCTCTCGAACCATTGTTCGCTTCTATAAGTGCAAACCTTATGCCAAGTGATTTTTGAGACTAAAATTGTCTATTTGTCATTATAATAATGCCAATTTTGCAATAATAATGACAAAATGTATTCTATTTTTATTTATTTTATATAAGATAGATATTAATTTGATAATATGTCTATTTCTTCTCGATTAGTTTGAATCTCATTCTTAATGTTTGCCTTTCTTCGTCATAGTCATAGCTAATGATTTTGAAAGTTCCCATTTCAGAAGTATTTGATACATGCAATCCGATACAGGCACAGGCGTCATAATCTCCAATGCGGACAATGCGAAGGGTAGGACTTGCGTCAGCAGGTAGTTTGCTTAAATCTACGATGTCTTTGGCCTGTTCATGTGTCATATATTCAACAGTCACAGGTAGGTTTTGACTGATTGCTTCATTTACTATCTCTTCAATGGACTGGATTTGTTCCGCTGTCGGACATGACGAAAGTATATAATCACATTTGCTCTTTTTTCTTTCGATGTGGGCATTGCGAGAACGTGGACAGCCGAAGGTTTTTACCATGGTTGCATTGAGTAAATGCTCTGCTGTATGCATAGGAGCAATTGACACATCCTGAAATTTTGGAGCTGCTTGATTTATTTCCATAATAGACAAGTTTTTATTGCTTTTAGACATAAGAACAAAAGAACATATTTTTTCTTATGTGTTATTTTTATGTTTATATTCTCTGAATTTTCTTTTTATTTCGATACGTTCACCACCAAAGTTTATTAATAAGCCGTGGTCTGTATCGGTAGCGGTTAAGTAGTTTACTAATTGTGTTTCGTGTATAGGAAGAAGATGCTGTACCGCTTTAAGTTCAATGATTATTTCTCCTTCTACGATTATGTCAGCTCTAAATTCTCCTACAATTTCATTCTTGTAATATACATTAATAGGAGTTTCTGTATCTGCATGAATACCTTTTTCTTTTAATTCTATTATCAATGCTTTCTGATAAACATTCTCAAGAAAACCTGCTGCAAGGTGTGTTCTTACATCATAAGCACATTGAATAATAGTTTTTATCAAACTTTCTATTTCCATATTCCTTCTTTTGTTCTTATGTTCTTTTGTCTAAAAAACAAAATAATATGTCTCTTTCGTATGCATAGGAGGATACTCCTGCTTGTTGTGGTCGTTGAGTTGAATTTGTTGTTCCATAAATTATTTCAATAACTTTTTATTTTTGATATCTTCTAGTATGCTCATTTGTTGAATTGCTATTTGATTTAATTTGATAAGTCTGTCTTTGGGTGTCAAACCTTCATTTATGAAAACGGCATTTAAATTTTCCATGTTTGATAAGCAGATAAGTTCATTGATTGAGGCATAATCACGAATATTACCTTTTAAATTAGGGTGTGTATCACGCCATTCTAAGGCAGTCATTCCAAACATAGCTACATTAAGGATATCAGCTTCGCTGGCATAAATCATGGATGCTTGCTGTGGAGTGATTTCTTGAGGGATAAGATGCTGCTTGATTGCATCAGTATGAATATGATAATTAATTTTAGATAGTTCTCGTTTTGCTGACCAACCAATTTGAGCTTGCTCTTGCTCTTTGAGACGTTGGAATTCTTTTACTATATATAACTCAAATTCAACAGAAATCCAACTTGCAAATTTGAAAGCAATATCTTTGTGAGCAAAAGTGCCGCCATATCTTCCGGATTTGGATATGAGTCCAATAGCACAGGTCGTTTCTATCCATTTTTGAGGAGAAAGAGTGAATGCATTTAAACCTGCTTCTTTTCTAAACCCCTCGAATTCGAGGGGTTTAAAATGGGGGTTATATAATATTTCCCATAATCCTAGATATTCAATAGTCATTCTATTACGTAGCCAGTTGGCAATAACAGTATTAGCATCTGTTGTCTTGTATTTAGCTATGTCGGTTAAAGAAATATAATCTGTATCGTTGATCTTTAAGATAGTAACGTCTGTGGTCTGAACTGTAATCTTTGCCATATTCTGATTTTTCAGTAAAGGTAAAGTTATATTTGGGAATAAAGAAATGTATATCACTTTTTATTCAAGGTATGTTAAACTCACTTCTAATATATAGGCATAAAAAAAGGAGCAACGCCTTGCTCCAACCTTTGTTAACCTTAAATCTAATACTATGAAAAACACAGTGCAAAGATACGGACTCTTGGGAAATTAGCAAATAATCCAAGTAAAATAGCATGTTATATAACATAGATTAAGAAAAACTTCTTTCGTCTTAACGGTTATTCGATATTTTGGGCGTCTATGTATGGAGTTTTTTTTATCTTTGCGCAAAATATCATATTACTAATACTTAATATAAACATGGATAAAAGAAGATTAAGCCAATGGATGTTATTGGCTGTTGTTTGCTTGAGTTTCTCAATAGGAGAAAGCTATGCACAGAAAAATGATTTTGGAAATTTAGCTCGTTATTCAAAACAAAATGCTGCACTTCCAAAGGCGACGAAGAAAGACAAACGAGTTATTTTTATGGGAAATTCCATTACGGAGGGCTGGGTACGTACTCATCCGGACTTTTTCAAATCAAACGGTTATATCGGTCGTGGAATCAGTGGGCAGACTTCTTACCAATTCTTGTTGCGTTTTCGGGAAGATGTGATTAATCTTTCTCCTGCTTTAGTGGTGATTAATGCCGGAACAAATGATGTCGCCGAAAATACACAAACTTATAATGAAGATTATACATTTGGAAACATCGTTTCTATGGCAGAATTAGCAAAAGCAAATAAGATAAAAGTGATTCTGACTTCCGTATTGCCTGCTGCTGCATTTAAATGGAGAATGGAAATAAAAGATGTTCCACAGAAAATTAAATCTTTAAATGATCGGATTGAGGCTTATGCAAAAGCTAATAAAATTCCGTTTGTTAATTATTATAAGGCAATGGTGGATGAAAATCAGGCCTTGAATCCCCAATATACTAAAGATGGAGTGCATCCGACAGGCGAGGGGTATGATATAATGGAGCCATTGATAAAAGCTGCTATTGAGAAAGCGCTCTAAGGTTTATTGATGTAAATTTTGAAATATAAATGCTGTCTGATAATCAAGTTGGGCAGCATTTATTGTGAATGTGCACTTCTATGGATATAGTTGTTGAAAAGGTTTTAGATGACGTATAGACATAAAAAAAGGAGCAACGCCTTGCTCCAACCTTTGTTAACCTTAAATCTAATACTATGAAAAACACAGTGCAAAGATACGGAGTTTTGGCAACTTTGCAAATTATAAGCTGCTAATTGGTGTTTTTATAACACTAATTAATAGATTAAATCCTGTGTTACAGGTTTGTTAAGAGTTTTATCCCTTGGCAATTCTCATGTAATATATGAAGAATGGGAGTTTTTACCCCCATTTCTCTTTCATCAAATCTTCCAGTTTCAACAACTCGTCACGGTATTGTGCAGCTTCAATAAATTCGAGTTTCTTGGCTGCTTCCTGCATCAGTTTGCGAGTACGTTCGATACTCTTTTCCATTTGCGCTTTACTCATATACTGCACTACCGGATCTGCTGCAATGTTCGGAGTAGAAGGTTCTACATAAGCATGTCTTTCTTTTAGCAGTTCATCCGCCTCTTTTGCATTACCGAATACCGACAAGTTTCTGGCCTTTTTAATCTGTTGAGGAGTAATTCCGTTTGCTTCATTGTATGCCAACTGTTTTTCCCGGCGGCGATTGGTTTCGTCAATCGTCAGTTTCATGCTATCCGTCATCCTGTCCGCATACATGATTACCTTGCCGTTTACATTACGGGCAGCACGTCCTGCGGTTTGCGTCAGTGAACGGTGGGAGCGGAGGAATCCTTCTTTGTCGGCATCAAGAATAGCAACGAGCGACACTTCCGGAAGATCGAGTCCTTCACGGAGCAGGTTGACTCCGATAAGCACATCATAGATTCCTTGCCGGAGATCATCCATAATCTTCACACGTTCCAATGTATCGACATCACTATGGATATAGTTACATCTTACATTATTATTAAGAAGATACTCTGCCAGTTCTTCTGCCATTCGTTTGGTTAGTGTGGTGACGAGTACGCGTTCTTCCTTTTCAATGCGGAGCTGGATTTCTTCCATTAAGTCGTCAATCTGATTAAGGCTCGGGCGCACTTCGATGACAGGATCAAGCAGTCCTGTAGGACGAATCACCTGCTCTACGACGATACCTTCAGACTGAATCAATTCATAATCTGCCGGTGTGGCACTGACATAAATTACCTGTTTCGCCATTTCCTGAAACTCTTCGAATTTCAACGGACGGTTGTCCATAGCCGCAGGCAATCGGAAACCATATTCCACCAGATTGATTTTACGTGCACGGTCTCCTCCGTACATCGCACGGATTTGGGGTACACTTACGTGGCTTTCGTCAATGACAATCAGAAAATCATCCGGGAAGAAATCGAGCAGACAATAAGGACGAGTGCCGGCAGCACGACCGTCGAAATAACGGGAATAATTCTCAATTCCGGAGCAATGCCCTAATTCCCGTATCATTTCCATATCGTAAGTCACCCGTTCATATAGTCGTTTGGCTTCATATTCTTTACCGATAGACTCGAAGAATGCCACTTGTTTGGTCAGATCATCTTCTATTTCGTGGATAGCACGGAGAGTAGCCTCTTTGGTCGTCATGAACAGGTTGGCCGGATAAATCTTATAGGCGTCAAATGGTGCGATAGTGACTCCTGTGATAGGATCTACTTCTTCTATACCATCAATCTCATCCCCCCAAAAGGTGACACGGAGCAGATTGTCGGTATAAGCCAGATAGATATCCACAGTATCACCTTTAACGCGGAAATTTCCACGGTTCAAGTCAATATCATTGCGGACATACAAGCTGTCTACCAGACGACGTAAAAAGACATTGCGGTCCATCATCCGTCCCCGTTCTATTTCAATGACATTTTTGTAGAAGTCCGAAGGATTTCCCATACCGTAGATACAAGATACGGAAGAAACCACTACCACGTCTTTTCGTCCGGAGAGTAGGGCAGAAGTGGCCGCGAGTCGAAGCTTGTCGATTTCGTCATTGATGGCAAGATCTTTCTCTATATAAGTATCACTGCTCGGGAGATAGGCCTCCGGCTGATAATAGTCATAGTAAGAAACGTAATATTCTACCGCATTATTGGGGAAGAAACCTTTAAACTCACTATAGAGCTGGGCAGCCAATGTCTTGTTATGGCTCAAAATCAACGTAGGTTTGTTGATATTGGCGATCACATTGGCAATGGTAAATGTTTTTCCCGATCCGGTCACTCCCAATAAAGTCTGTGCGGGAACTCCCTGAAGTACCCCTTCAGTCAGTTGCGCTATCGCTTCCGGCTGATCCCCGGTAGGTTTGTAAGCTGATGTTAGTTCATAATTCATAGTTAAATCCTAAAAAGTGGAGCAATATTCGGTAAAATAATCGAGATAACAAATCATTTTTCCAAATAAATCCTTTACTTTGCAACATATTAATATCAAAAAACAGATTCATACAACTAGTAATACCAGAAACACATGATTTGGAATGAGAGCATTGAGTGTATGGACCGCGAAAGTCTTCGCAAGATTCAAAGCATACGACTCAAGAAAATTGTAGATTACGTCTATCACAACACTCCTTTCTATCGAAAGAAGATGCAGGAAATGGGAATAACCCCCGATGATATCAATAGTATCGATGATATTGTAAAACTGCCGTTTACCACGAAACATGATTTAAGAGATAATTATCCGTTCGGACTTTGTGCCGTGCCGATGAGCCAGATTGTACGTATTCATGCCTCTTCCGGAACGACCGGAAAGCCGACGGTTGTCGGATATACCCGTAAGGACTTGGCCTCTTGGGCGGAATGTATATCACGCGCTTTTACCGCTTACGGAGCGGGCCGTTCTGATATTTTTCAGGTATCATACGGATACGGACTGTTTACGGGCGGACTGGGAGCACATGCCGGAGCCGAGAATATCGGTGCTTCTGTTATTCCGATGTCCAGTGGCAACACTGAAAAACAGATTACCTTGATGCATGATTTCGGATCGACAGTGCTTTGTTGCACCCCTTCTTATGCGCTTTACCTGGCAGATGCAATCAAAGATTCCGGTTTGCCACGTGAAGAATTTCAACTGAAAGTCGGTGCGTTCGGTGCGGAACCCTGGACGGAAAATATGCGTCATGAAATTGAAGAGAAACTGGGAATCAAAGCATACGATATTTATGGGTTGAGTGAGATTGCCGGACCGGGTGTCGGTTACGAGTGCGAATGTCAGAACGGCACTCACTTGAATGAAGACCATTATTTCCCGGAAATTATCGATCCGAATACTTTGCAACCGGTTGAGCCGGGACAAATGGGCGAACTGGTGTTTACCCACCTCACCAAAGAGGGGATGCCATTGCTCCGTTACCGTACGCGTGATTTGACTGCCTTGCATTATGATAAATGTTCTTGTGGTCGTACATTAGTACGTATGGATCGTATTTTGGGACGCAGTGATGATATGATGATTATCCGTGGTGTAAACGTATTCCCGACACAGATTGAATCCGTTATCCTTGAAATGGCAGAATTTGAACCGCATTATTTGTTGATAGTGGGTCGTGAAAATAATACCGATACGATGGAGCTCCAGGTTGAAGTACGTCCGGAATTCTATTCTGATGAGATCAACAAAATGCTGGCTTTGAAGAAAAAGCTGGGAGGACGTTTGCAAAGCGTACTTGGATTGGGAGTCAACGTGAAATTGGTAGAGCCTCGCAGCATTGAGCGTAGCGTAGGTAAAGCAAAACGTGTGATTGATAACAGAAAAATATAAATAAGTATTAGGTATTAAGTATTAAGTATTAACCATGCGGGTGATCTTGGAACTACGGTAATACTTGTTGCCTAATACCTAATGCTTGTTACTTAATACTTATTACTTAATACTTTAATAAATATGGTAGCAAAACAACTTTCTATCTTTTTGGAAAATAAGTCAGGCCGTTTGACGGAAGTGACTGAAGTGCTGGCGAAAGAAAATATCAATCTTTCTGCCTTGTGCATTGCCGAAAATGCTGATTTTGGTATTTTGCGTGGAATTGTATCCGATCCGGATAGAGCATACAAAGCTTTAAAAGATAATCATTTTGCAGTGAATGTGACTGATGTAGTAGGTATAAGCTGTCCCAATATACCGGGTGCTTTGGCAAAAGTGCTGGGATATTTATCAGACGAGGGTGTATTTATTGAATATATGTATTCGTTTGCCAATAACAATATTGCAAATGTGGTAATTCGCCCTAGCAATCTGGATAAATGTATCGAGGTATTGAAAGAAAAGAAAGTCGATCTGCTGGCTGCAAGTGATTTGTACAAGCTGTAGATATAGCAGTAAACGATAAACAGGGAACGGTAAATAGCTGTGTTGTCTTTGAATGGGATAACACATTTGTTTGCCGTTTTCTGCTATAAAAAATAGTGACGCTATCCGATGTGGATAGTGACGGTATGCTTCACCGATACCGTCACTATCCCGGGCATATACCGTCACTATTTTTTTTCTGCCTTATAACAAGTTCTTTTCTGCCTTATAACAAGGAATCTGATGTTTGTTCGTCAGATTTATGTCAATCATGATTTCTGTGTGATTCGTTTATTACCTGTCGTTTACAGTTTGGTGTTTGCATTTCGACGTCATTTTCTCTCCTTTTGTCGATGTTTAACGCCTTTTATGTATTAAAAAACACAGATTAATTGCTAAATTCCCAGCGAATAAGTAACTTTGCGCATTATTTTTAAATAGGATGAAGAAAAATATCATTATAACTTTGCTTGCGGCGGCTACTCTGACATCTTGTGGAGAGTACAATAAATTGCTGAAAAGCACCGATTACGAATACAAGTACGAAGCCGCCAAAAACTATTTTGCGAAGGGACAGTATAATCGTTCAGCTACGTTGCTGAATGAGTTGATAACCATTCTGAAAGGAACCGATAAAGCGGAAGAGTCTTTGTATATGTTGGGAATGAGTTATTATAATCAGAAAGATTATCAGACAGCTGCCCAAACATTTATCACCTATTTCAATACGTATCCCCGTGGTACTTTTACCGAACTGGCACGTTTTCATGCAGGTAAAGCTTTATTCCTGGATACCCCGGAACCACGTTTGGATCAATCAAGCACTTATCAGGCTATCCAGCAGTTGCAGATGTTCATGGAGTATTTCCCGAACAGCACAAAGAAGCAGGAAGCACAGGATATGATTTTTGCTTTGCAGGATAAGCTGGTTTTGAAAGAACTTTATTCTGCAAGATTATATTATAATCTGGGTAATTATTTAGGCAATAACTATGAGTCTTGTGTAATCACAGCTCAAAATGCACTGAAAGATTATCCTTATACTGACTATCGTGAAGAACTTTCTATCTTGATTCTGCGTGCAAGACACGAAATGGCTATCTATAGTGTAGAAGACAAGAAGATGGATCGTTACCGCGAAACAGTGGACGAATATTATGCTTTCAAGAATGAATTTCCTGAAAGTAAATATTTGAAAGAAGCCGAGAAAATATTCAATGAATCACAGAAAGTAATTAAAGACTAAATTTAAATAGATTTATGGACTACAAAAAAACGAATGCTCCTGCTACAACAGTAACCCGTGACATGATGGAACTCTGTGCTGATACAGGTAATGTTTACGAAACTGTTGCCATTATTGGCAAGCGTGCTAATCAGATCAGTGTAGAAATCAAAAACGATCTTTCAAAGAAATTGGCAGAGTTTGCCTCTTACAATGACAACTTGGAAGAAGTGTTTGAAAATAGAGAGCAAATCGAAATTTCTCGTTATTATGAGAAATTGCCGAAACCGGACTTGATTGCTACGCAAGAATACATCGAAGGGAAAATATATTATAGAAATCCGGCTAAGGAGAAAGAAAAACTTCAGTAATTTATTTTCTGACGAAGAATTTGATAGTCAAGTAGTAAGTGGGATGATTATCCCTACTCCTTATTGCTTGGCTATTATTGTTTAACTCAACTACTATTTAGAATACTTATGATTCAACGAATTCAAACTGTTTATTTATTGATTGTTGCAGGATTGCTGATTACAGCTATGTGTATGCCGATAGGTTACTTCATTGATACAATGGGCGAACATCCTTTTAAGGCATTAGGATTGGAAATAAACGACGCTTTTCAGTCTACATGGGGTTTATTCGGGATTCTGATGCTTAGTACTATCGTTGCCGTGGCTACCATTTTTTTATATAAGAACCGTATGTTGCAGATTCGCATGACGATTTTCAATAGCTTGTTGTTGGTTGGTTATTACATTGCTGCCTTTGCTTTTTATTTTGCGTTGAAGAATGATGCAAATATGTTCCGGGTAGGCTGGGCGTTGTGTTTACCACTTATTTCCATCATTCTGAATATATTGGCTGTTCGTGCTATTGGACGCGATGAGGTGATGGTAAAGGCTGCGGATAGATTGAGATAAGACTTTTCCCTATATCTGGGTAATTCGTTAATATGATTAATGAAAAGCATCGCTTTATAAGAGTTAAAGCGGTGCTTTTTGCTCTCTAAAGCTATGCTTTAGCATCCCTAAAACGGTGCATTTACTGAATATCCCTGCTTTAAAGATACAAATAAGGCAACTAATTCATTGCGAGTTAGTTGCCTTATTTATTTAAAGAGCATCCCTAAAGCGATGCTTTGTAGATATTCAAGCTCCTTCTCTCGAAAGGGAGGAGGGAGAGGATTTTATTTCTTCAAGTCAAATAGGTACGTGAGCTTTATGGTAATTGTTCCATGCGCTGCACGGGCGAAATAGTCTTTCTTTGTGGTGCTGTAAAAGTCGGACAGCGCAAAATAGTAACGGCCTTCAACGATGAAGCTGCCGGCTTTCTTTGTTCGGAGTTCTACACCGCCGCCACCGGCAATACCGTAGTCGAATTTATTCTGAATCTTAACTCCATACACCGCTTTCTGTGTATTGGATAAGGTGTTCATATCAATACCTTTTATTGTTTCCGATTCGCTTATCAGAAAGCTGATTTGAGGACCTGCATGAACAAAGAATTGTAATCCTCTGTCTCGTCCGAAAGCAAGATGGGCTAGAAAAGGAATATCAATATAGGTCATTTTGCGGGTATAAGTTTTGCTCGGATCCTTCGAGGTGACTTCATATCCGTTATCGTCCAATGATACCGTTTCAAACAATTGGTCCCAACCCCTTTGTGATACATTCAATTCGACTTGTGCACCGCAAATCATGGCGAAATACTTCTCGGATATATAACGTGCCGTCAAGCCTCCGGTAATTCCCATCAAGCTATTTTGCTTGATGCTGGGAGTGAAAGAAACACTGTTTAAGTTGACACCTCCATTAACACCTACTGATAAATTGCTGCGTGCTTCTCCAATTTGGGCAGTGGCAGGAAGAGCAAATCCCGTAAGTAGGAGTGTTGCAATCAAAAATGGTTTTATCTTTATCATTTTCGTATTATTCGAAGTCAAGTTTTACTAATTCAAAATTCTTAGTGAAACGTATGAAGAACACTTTTTTATTAATAAATCCTCCCCAGTTGTTCACGCGCTGGAATTTGAATCCTGTCTGGATTGGCGTCAGGTTCATCTTAGGCAGATTGTTTTCCAATTCCGAGCCATAGAGCGATAATCCCTTCAAGAAGAAGAAACCGGTGTCGAAGCCAAGCATTGCGTAATTGGGGTATTTGCTTGCCAAATCTTTACTATACCATTTATGATAAGCGTTGGTGAATTGCACGGCTGCCGGAAACAATGTATTCGTATAGAATGAAGAGTAGAAATATACATCCAACTCAAAGAAATTTTCCAGATGATCTCTGGTGTAAGTCTGCCATTCCGGGTAGCCGAACAGGTGAATTTTTTCTGCAGGATTCTCTCTGACTAACAACGTCAGTTGAGGGAGTACCTTAATCAGTAAAACATTACTGCCCGATGTCGGGATAAAAATGTTTTCTTTATCACTGCGAAGTGTTGCTTTCAATGTTTCTTTAGTTGCGCTTTCGCTGACGGTTCTCATAGGAATTCCTTTGCTCTTCAACTCTTGTTTCAAGCCGCTGATAAATTCTGCTTTCTCCTTGTCAGCACTCGACGGTTCGATGAAAATAACGTTCGCATTAGGGAATTGGCGGGTGAAATGCTCATAAACCTCTGAATATAAATAAGATTGAGGCGTATTAATCTGATAAATAGCAGGATTTTTGAATACCTCTTCTCCTTTTTGAGAGAAAGGGATCACCAGGCGTATATCGTTTTTCTCCGCGAAGTCTGACAATGGTTTTATTTGATTTTGATGCATCGGACCGATGATGATATTCATACTCTTCATCTCGTTTTTGGCAAGAATCGTATTTAATGTAGAAATGTCTTTTCCACTGTCATATACATATAAATCAAGAGAAACGCCCGTACGTTTCAGACTGTCTACTGCCATCAGGAAACCTTCGTAATATTCCACCATGCGTTTGTCCTCCTGGAAAGGCAACAACAAGGCAGCCTTAATAGTAGACAGCTTTTGGGGAGTCTCCTTATTTTTGCGGAAAAGCTCGCTATTGCTGGGAGGAACAGCGTATGGATCTTCCTTCTGTGTAGGTTGTACGGTGGTTGCTGCCGGGTAGGGGATGCAAAGGAATTGTCCCTTTTTCATGCCCTTTTTCAGTTCCGGGTTAGCGTCAATCAACTCCTGCTCGCTGATTCCGTATTCACGGCTCACGCTGAATATAGTCTCTTTGCGCTTTACCTTATGCATATCTTTGCATCTCGGAACAACAGGACCTTGAATAGTCGATTGTTCAGTAGGCGTTTGAACTACGGCGTCAGTTTGTTCTTCTTTTTTCTGCGGAATCAGAATAACTTGTCCGATACGGAAATTCTCGGCACTCAAACCTGGGTTTGCTTCACAAATATCTTTGGCGGACACATTATACATCGTTGTCAGTTTGTATAATGTTTCTCCGGCTTGGATTGTATGGAATGTTTCTCCCTTCTGGCTTTCTTTCCCGGTAGGGATTTTGATGGTCTGTCCGGCATAGATTTTTTCGTCACAACCAGGATTCAGACGTATGATGTCTGACGTAGTGACATTATACATCTTGGAAATGGAGTATAAACTTTGTCCTTTTTCGATGGTATGCAAGAAATAAGATTGGTTTTCCTGTGCATAACTGATAGCGTATGAAACGCTTATAAAAAGCAGAAATAAGAATATTCGGTTTATCGGTTTCATCAAATTATAACTATTGGTTCTTGAAATCAAGGAACAAAGGTACAAATAATGCCCTATATCTTCATAAGATTTGAGTTAAGAAAATAATATTGTGCTTTTTTAGGAGCATATTTCGGGCGGAAACATTAATTTTGCAACATTTATGGAAGGATATGAATATGCAGGAAACAGAATATATTAATGTGTACGGTGCGCGCGTGCACAATTTGAAGGATATTGATGCCGAGATTCCCCGTAATAGCTTGACTGTTATCACCGGATTGAGCGGTAGTGGAAAATCTTCTTTAGCCTTCGATACGATTTTTGCCGAAGGACAGCGCCGCTATATCGAAACTTTTTCAGCCTATGCCCGCAATTTCCTGGGCAATCTGGAACGTCCGGATGTTGATAAAATAACAGGCTTGAGCCCGGTTATCTCCATTGAACAGAAAACAACGAATAAAAATCCCCGTTCTACCGTAGGAACAACTACCGAGATCTACGATTATCTCCGTTTGTTGTATGCCCGTGCGGGAATCGCCTATTCGTATCTGTCGGGGGAAGAAATGGTGAAATACACCGAAGAGCAGATTCTGGATTTGATTCTGAAAGATTATAAAGGAAAGAAAATATATTTGCTGGCGCCATTGGTGCGTTCACGTAAAGGACATTATAGAGAACTTTTTGAACAGATACGTAAAAAAGGATATTTATATGTACGAGTAGACGGAGAAGTGCGTGAAATCACGCATGGTATGAAGCTCGACCGTTATAAGAACCACGATGTAGAAGTGGTTATCGATAAATTAGTGGTTGCAGAGAAAGACGACCGGCGCCTGAAACAGAGTGTGGCAACTGCCATGCGTCAGGGAGACGGGCTGATGATGATTTTGGATGCCCAGTCCGAAAGTATCCGGCATTATAGTAAGCGACTCATGTGTCCTGTCACCGGGTTGTCTTATCGTGAACCTGCTCCGCATAACTTCTCATTCAATTCACCGCAAGGCGCATGTCCGAAGTGTAAAGGGTTGGGAGTAGTCAATCAGATTGACGTGGACAAAGTGATTCCCGATCGTGAACTTTCCATTTACGAAGGTGCGATAGCTCCTTTGGGAAAATATAAGAATGCGATGATTTTCTGGCAAATCGGTGCTTTGCTTGAGAAGTACGATGTAACGTTGAAAACACCGGTTAAGGAGTTGCCGGACGATGCGATTGATGAAGTGTTGTATGGCTCTGACGAACGGATTAAAATCAAGAGTTCGCTGATCGGCACTTCATCCGATTACTTTGTTACCTATGAAGGAGTGGTGAAGTATATTCAGATGTTGCAGGAGAAAGATGCTTCTGCGACAGCGCAGAAATGGGCGGAACAATTTGCCAAAACAACGGTTTGTCCTGAATGTAAAGGGGCTCGCCTGAATAAGGAAGCTCTGCATTTCCGCATCCACGATAAGAATATTAATGAATTGGCAAACATGGACATCAACGAGCTGTATGACTGGTTGATGAAGGTAGATGAGTTCCTTTCCGATAAGCAGAAGAAAATATCAGTGGAGATTCTGAAAGAGATTCGTACACGTTTAAAGTTCCTGCTGGATGTCGGTTTGGATTATCTGGCGTTGAACCGTAGTTCTGTCAGCCTTTCCGGTGGTGAGAGCCAGCGTATCCGTTTGGCTACACAAATTGGTTCTCAATTGGTGAATGTGCTTTATATTCTCGACGAGCCGAGTATCGGTCTGCATCAGCGTGATAATTTACGTCTTATCAACTCCTTGAAAGAACTCCGTGACATGGGAAACTCCGTGATTGTGGTGGAACATGATAAGGATATGATGCTGGCTGCCGACTATGTTATCGATATGGGACCGAAAGCCGGACGTCTCGGTGGAGAGGTTGTTTTTGCAGGAACTCCCCAGGAGATGCTGAAGACCGATACGATGACTTCGCAATACCTGAATGGAAAGATGAAGATAGAAATCCCCGCCAAGCGTAGAAAAGGAAACGGGAAATCTATCTGGCTGAAAGGAGCGAAAGGGAATAACCTGAAGAATGTTGACGTGGAGTTTCCGTTAGGTAAACTAATTTGTGTGACAGGTGTATCAGGAAGCGGGAAATCTACTTTGATTAATGAAACTCTGCAACCGATTCTATCGCAGAAGTTCTACCGTTCTTTGCAGGATCCTTTGGAATACGATTCGATTGAAGGATTGGAAAACATCGATAAGGTAGTGAATGTCGATCAATCACCTTTGGGACGTACGCCACGTTCCAATCCAGCTACCTATACTGGTGTGTTTTCTGATATTCGTAATCTGTTTGTAGGTCTTCCGGAAGCTAAGATTCGCGGTTACAAGCCGGGACGTTTTTCCTTTAATGTTTCAGGCGGACGTTGTGAAGCCTGTACGGGAAATGGTTATAAAACAATTGAAATGAATTTCCTTCCTGACGTATATGTGCCTTGTGAAGTATGTCACGGCAAACGTTATAACCGGGAAACACTGGAAGTACGTTTCAAGGGAAAATCGATTGCCGATGTATTGGACATGACAATCAACCGTGCCGTAGAATTCTTTGAAAACGTTCCGCAAATCTTGAATAAGATAAAAGTATTGCAGGATGTCGGACTCGGATATATAAAGTTGGGACAATCTTCTACCACTCTTTCCGGTGGAGAAAGCCAGCGTGTGAAACTGGCAACGGAACTGTCGAAAAGAGATACAGGCAAGACCCTTTACATCCTTGATGAACCGACTACCGGACTTCATTTTGAAGATATCCGTGTACTGATGGGAGTACTGAATAAGCTTGTAGATAAAGGGAATACGGTTATCGTCATCGAACACAATCTGGATGTGATTAAAATGGCGGATTATATTATCGATATGGGCCCTGAAGGGGGTAAGGGCGGGGGAGAACTCCTTAGTTACGGAACACCGGAAGAGGTTGCGAAGAGCCCTAAGGGATATACACCTAAGTTTCTTCGCGAAGAACTGGGGCTCTAATTTGAAGCATAGAGCGAGTGCGTTCCCCCAATAAAGTCAACTATCTCTAATCATATTAATTAAGGCGCGGATTACATGGTTTTTATTTAATTAGAGCCGTGTAATTCGTGCCTTAATAAAAGTCATAGAGGACTTTGTCTCCCGCTAATTCTTTATTTATCAGATATAGAAAGTATAAATACAACGAAAATGAAAATCAATAAAACAAATGCCGCACGGCTGTTAGATAAGGCTAAGATAGCCTATGAACTGATTCCCTACGAAGTGGATGAAAACGACTTAAGTGCTGTTCATGTAGCAGCAGATTTAGGAGAAAACATTGAGCAAGTGTTTAAGACTCTTGTCCTGCATGGCGATAAAAGCGGATATTTTGTCTGTGTCATTCCGGGAGAACATGAAGTTGACTTGAAACTGGCAGCTAAAGCATCGGGTAATAAGAAGTGTGATTTGATTCCCGTAAAAGAACTTCTGCCACTTACCGGATATATCCGGGGAGGTTGTTCGCCTATCGGCATGAAGAAACATTTTCCTACTTATATCCATGAAACCAGCCGGGAATTTCCGTATATTTATGTAAGTGCCGGGGTACGGGGACTTCAGATAAAAATAGCTCCGGAAGATTTGATTCGTGAATCCAGAGCAGAAATTTGTCGTTTATTTGAGGAGTAGTTTAACAAATCATTGTGCAAAAACTCAAGAAAAAGTATATATTTGCAAGAAATATTTATTTAAATCAATCATTTATTAATTCTAAAAACTTATATCTATGTTCAGTAAACACCCTAAAGGTCTGATTGCTGCAGCTTTAGCTAATATGGGAGAGCGTTTTGGCTTCTATATTATGATGGCGATTTTGACATTGTTTATTTCAGCGAAATTTGGATTGTCCGAGACAACTACCGGATACATTTATTCCGCGTTCTATGCTTCCATTTATATTTTAGCTTTGGCGGGAGGTGTTATTGCTGATAAGACGAAAAATTTTAAAGGCACTATTTTAGTAGGGCTGATATTAATGGCTATCGGTTATTTGATTATTGCCATTCCTACTCCGACCCCTGTTCCTAGTATGGCTCTTTACTTGGGATTAACCTGTTTCGGACTTTTGGTGATTGCTTTTGGTAATGGTTTATTTAAAGGAAATCTGCAGGCTTTGGTAGGCCAGATGTACGATGACCCTAAATATTCAAACCTACGTGATGCCGGTTTCCAGATATTTTATATGTTTATCAATATTGGGGCTGTTTTTGCACCGTTTATTGCTATTGGTGTGCGCAACTGGTGGCTGAAGGTGAACAATTTTGATTATGATGCCACTTTACCTGAATTGTGCCATCAATATTTAGAAAAAGGAAATGATATGGCTCCACAAGCAATGGAGAATCTGACAACTTTGGCTAAGAGTGTTGTTCTTGACGGGACTCCTGTAACAGATATGGGTATGTTTGTTAATAACTACCTTGATGTATTTAACCGTGGTTTTCAGTATGCTTTTATGGCTGCTATTGGTGCTATGCTTGTTTCGCTGATTATTTATATGGCAAATAAGAAACGCTTCCCGGATCCTGCGACTAAATTGGAAACCAGTAAAGGTACTGCGACTGTGAATAAGGAAGAAATCCAAATGAGCGCTACTGAAATCAAACAACGTATCTATGCTTTGTTTGCAGTATTCGGTGTTGTTATTTTCTTCTGGTTATCTTTCCACCAGAATGGTTATTCTTTGACTTATTTTGCCCGTGACTATGTGGATTTGAGTGTTATTAATATCGACTTAGGTTTTACGCAGATCAAGGGAGCTGAAATATTCCAGAGCGTTAATCCGTTCTTCGTTGTATTCCTGACTCCATTTATCATGTGGATGTTCGGCTCAATGAAAAAGAATGGTAAAGAACCTTCTACCCCGATGAAGATTGCCATCGGTATGGGTATTGCCGCATTAGCGTATGTATTCTTGATGGTATTCTCCTTTACATTGCCTTCGAAAGAGGTGTTGGGTACTATGAGTGCTGCTGAAATAAATGCTATTCGTGTGACTCCGTGGATTATGATCGGTCTGTATTTCATCCTTACAGTTGCCGAATTGTTCATTTCTCCTCTGGGATTATCGTTTGTATCTAAGGTTGCTCCTCCTCATTTGCAGGGATTAATGCAAGGTTGCTGGTTGGCTGCAACAGCTGTGGGTAATTCACTGCTGTTTATCGGTGGTATTCTTTATACCACTGTTCCTATCTGGGCTTGCTGGTTAGTATTTGTAGGCGCAACAGGTGCTTCTATGATTGTAATGCTTTCAATGGTAAAATGGTTGGAACGCGTAGCGAAATAGAATCCCGTCATTGACTAAATAACAAAATGCCCCGGAACATTCACGATACTTGTTCCGGGGCATTTTGGTTTATTAAATATCCAATCCCATAATATAATCATTCATATAATACCCGTTGCCAATCGGGAAATCACCTTTCCGTAACTTTCTCATTCCCATGTATTCGTAAAACTGCAAGGCTTTATTGTTACGATTCACGTTAAGTTCCATCAGACAAGGTTCCGGGTGCATCTCCTTGATGCATTTGATTGCTTCCTTAAATAAGAAACTGCCGCAATGCGTACCCTGAAAGCGGGGGAGAACATAGATTTTCTGAAGATGGAATACATCTTTTTCCTGTTGCTGCACAGAGACGTATCCGCATGGTTCATTCTCTTTATAGGCGATGGAATACACATGCCCTTCTTCCTCCATTTGCTTGCGCACATTGGAAGGAGCATACATCCAGTCCATCATATAATCCAGTTGTTCAGGAGATAAAATATCCTTGTAGGTGGCGGGGAATACCTCCTTTGCCATCATATGAATAAGCTCGCAATCGGCTACCGTTGCTTTTCGAATTGTAAACATACGTACTTTCTATTTTATGGTTTAACGGGCACAAATATAGCCATTATTTCTTTTTATAATAAGGTAAGCACTCTCTAATGTTTTAATTATTATTAATTTATAGTACTTTGTAATGCAAGGTACTTGGGTAATGCATATATTTGTGCCATCTAAAAGAAGTGAATAATGAAAGTAGACAATGTAAAATCACAGATGAGGAAAGGCATGCTTGAATATTGCATCATGCTTTTGCTGCACAAAGAGCCTGCCTATGCTTCTGATATTATTCAGAAATTGAAAGAAGCCCAGCTGATTGTAGTGGAAGGCACCTTGTATCCGTTGCTGACCCGTCTGAAAAATGACGACTTGTTAAGTTATGAATGGGTGGAATCTACCCAGGGACCTCCCCGCAAGTACTATAAACTCACTGAACAAGGAGAAACCTTTTTGGGAGAACTGGAAATTTCCTGGAAAGAACTTAACGACACAGTGAATCATATAGCCAATAGATAATTAGAAAAAGAAGAAATAAAAATGAAAAAGACATTGACCATAAATTTAGGAGGAATAGTTTATCATATAGATGACGATGCCTACCGACTGTTAGACAATTATCTGTCTAATTTGAAACATTATTTTCGTAAACAGGAGGGTGCGGAAGAAATTGTAGACGATATTGAGATGCGTATTGCTGAACTGTTTGCCGAGAAAGTAACTGAAGGAAAACAGGTCATCACAGTTTCGGATGTAGAAGAAATTATCGCCCGCGTAGGCAAACCGGAAGATTTTGGCATTGCTGACGAGGATACAGATTCACAGAAAAGAACGGAGCAAGCATCGTCCGCTAATCAAAGTAATACGCAAACCTCTGCCCAACGTCGCTGGTTCCGTGATCCGGATAATAAATTGTTGGGTGGTGTGGCTGCAGGACTGGCAGCTTACTTCGGTTGGGACATCACATTGGTGCGTATCCTGATGATTATTCTGGTGTTTGTACCTTATTGTCCGATGATTATCCTTTATATTATCGGATGGCTCGTTATTCCGGAAGCCCGTACCGCCGCAGAAAAGTTAAGTATGCGTGGAGAAGCGGTAACCATTGAGAATATTGGCAAAACAGTGACAGACGGCTTCGAACGGGTAGCAGATGGGGTTAATAATTATGTGAACTCCGGTAAACCTCGTACCTTTCTTCAAAAGATAGGCGATGTATTTGTTTCCATTGCTGCCGTTCTCTTTAAGATATTTCTGGTAGCTCTTGTTATTCTTTGTTGCCCTGTCTTGTTCGTATTGGCTGTCGTATTGGTAGCGTTGGTATTTGCGGCAATTGCCGTGGCAGTCAGTGGAGGAGCTTTACTTTATGAGTTGTTGCCTGCCATCGACTGGATGCCGGTTGCTTCCGTCTCTCCTATGATGACATTATTAGGTACGATTGCCGGAGTTGCCCTCATCGGTATTCCATTAGGAGCTTTCTTGTATACTATCTTGCGCCAGCTATTCCATTGGTCGCCAATGGGAACAGGTTTGAAATGGTCGTTACTGATTTTATGGATATTGGGTGCGGTCATTATGGTTATCAATCTTTCTGCTCTTGGCTGGCAACTGCCTCTGTATGGGCTACACTGCTGTTAACTAAGCCTCATTCTATTAAAAAAGGATAATATTTATTCTTTTATAAGTAAATGTACCCCGATAGTGTGTCCGGGGTACATTTTTTGTTTTCCCTTATTCATCGTAAATCGAGATTTTTTAGTAAGTTTGTAAATACGTATTCAGGAAATAAAATGGGTGAACATATATGTTTTAGGAGAAACGAACGTTTAGCGACAGTCAATCCTTATTGGAGAGGAAATCCGATGGTGCGCGGACGTTTTTTTAACAGGCAGCATCGCTTCCGTCCGGGGATGGGCAGCGTGTTGAAATGGCGTCTTTCGCCCAATCCCCAACGCAAAGAGAAGAAGACGGTGAAATGGGACCCGAAAGTTTGTTATCTTCGCTCATTGGATGCGGTGGTAGGAGATTCTCTGATATGGCTCGGACATAATTCTTTCTTTCTTCAATTAGCAGGTAAGCGAATCATGTTCGATCCGGTGTTCGGCAGTATTCCTTTTGTGAAAAGACAGAGCGAATTTCCTGCTAATCCTGATATATTTACGGAGATTGATTATCTACTTGTCAGTCATGACCATTTCGACCATTTGGATAAACAGAGTATAGCCCGCTTACTGAAGAACAACCCGCAAATGAAACTTTTCTGCGGCTTGGGAACCGGTGAACTGATTCAGGGATGGTTCCCTGAAATGAAAGTGATTGAAGCCGGATGGTATCAACAAATGGAAGATGAAGGATTGAAGATCACGTTTCTGCCGGCACAACACTGGAGCAAACGTTCCGTACGCGATGGCGGTCAGCGACTGTGGGGAGCTTTTATGCTGCAAGGAAATGGGATTTCTCTTTATTATAGTGGTGATACGGGTTATTCCAGCCATTTTCGTGAGATTCCCGATCTGTTCGGAGCACCGGATTATGCTTTGTTAGGTATCGGTGCATACAAACCTCGCTGGTTTATGCGTCCCAACCATATATCGCCATACGAATCCTTGACTGCTGCCGAAGAAATGAATGCAGGTCTTACCATTCCCATGCATTATGGCACATTCGACTTGTCTGACGAGCCTTTGCACGATCCTCCGAAAGTTTTTGCAGCAGAAGCAAAGAAACGGAAGATTCCAGTGGAGATTCCCTATTTGGGAGAGATTGTAAAATTGAAAAAACAGAAATAATTAGAAACGAATAAAGAGATGAAGAAATTAGAAGTAAAAGACCTGAAAGAAAACTTTTTCGAAGCGATTGGAAAAGAGTGGATGCTGGTTACGGCCGGAACAAAAGAGAAGTTTAACACGATGACAGCAAGTTGGGGTGGCATCGGTTGGCTGTGGAACAAACCGGTTGCTTTCGTTTTTATCCGTCCCGAACGGTATACGTATGAATTTGTAGAGAAGAACGATCACCTGACTCTTTCTTTCTTAGGGGAAGAAAATAAGAAGATTCACGCTATTTGTGGTTCTAAGTCGGGACGTAATATAGATAAAGTAAAAGAGACCGGATTGAAACCAGTGTTTACAGAAAATGGCAATGTGTTGTTTGAGCAGGCACGATTGAGCCTAGAGTGTAAGAAGTTTTATGCTGACGGTATCAAACCGGAATGTTTTCTGGATAAGGAATCATTGGAAAAGTGGTACGGTGGTGCTCATGGCGGTTTCCACAAGATGTATATTGTAGAAATTGAAAATATTTATTCGGAGTAAGATTTAGCCGATTTATGATGGATGCAATGGAGAAGGCTCTGAACTCAAGTAGATTGAGAACAGAGCCTTCTTTTATTTTACTTTATTGGAAAGTCGTTAAGCACAGATTATATGAAATATGCAGTTTTAGTGAATCAAATAACTGTGAGATTCGTATAATCCGTGCTTTAAAATTTTACTTAGATGGAGCTTTCTTCACCCATTTGTCCAGCCATTCGAAGAATGTGCGTTGCCATAGAACCCCATTCTGCGGTTTCAATACCCAGTGGTTTTCATCCGGATAAATCAGCAACTCTGCAGGAACACCACGCATCACGGCAGCATCGAAAGCAGCCATTGCCTGATTAGCCAGAATACGGTAGTCTTTTTCTCCATGAATACAGAGGATAGGCGTATCCCATTTCTCCACGAATAGGTGAGGAGAGTTGGCAAACGTACGTTGTGCCATCGGGTTTTGTTTTTCCCAGTATGCGCCTCCCATATCCCAGTTGGCAAACCATTTCTCTTCAGTTTCCAGATATTGCATTTCCATATTGAAGATACCATCGTGGGCAATGAATGCTTTGAATCGTTTGTCATGATGTCCTGCCAACCAGTATACGGAGAATCCTCCGAAGCTGGCACCTACACATCCCAAGCGATCTTTGTCTACATACGGCTCTTTTGCCATTTCATCGATAGCAGTGAAATAATCTTTCATACACTGGCCACCGTAGTCACCACTGATCTGTTCGTTCCATTCCACACCAAATCCCGGCAAGCCGCGACGATTCGGAGCAACAATGATATAATCATTGGCTGCCATAATCTGGAAGTTCCAGCGATAAGACCAGAACTGGCTTACCGGACTTTGCGGACCTCCTTCACAGAACAGCAAAGTCGGATATTTCTTGTTCGGATCAAACTGCGGAGGATAGATTACCCATGTCAACATCTGTTTGCCATCTGTTGTTTTCATCCAGCGACCTTCCACTTTACCCATTTCCAACTGGTCGTAGATCTGTTTGTTTTCCTTCGTCAGTTGAGTAGTAGAGCCATCCAGTGCCACAGTGTAAATTTCATCACCCATGCTCATTGAATGACGTTTGGCGATCAGTTTATCCCCGAAAAGAGCTACACCTTCATAATCGTACATTCCTGAAGTGATTGCCTTTACCGAATCATTGGCTAAATCCAGTGCATAAATCTGCGATTCTCCGTGCCATACACCGGTGAAATAAATCATCTTTGCATCTGCTCCCCATACAAAAGCATCCACATTCGATTCGAACGCCTTGCTGACAAACCGTTTCTCACCGGTTTCCAAATTCATGATGAACAGACGGTTTAAGTCGGCTTCGTAACCGTCACGTTCCATACTCTGCCAGGCGATATATTTGCCGTCTGGAGAGTATTGCGGATTGGTATCGTACCCTTTGTTTTCTTCCGTGATATTTTCCGTTTTTTGGGTGTTCAGGTCATAAACGTAAATATCGGAGTTGGTAGAAATCGCATATTCCAGTCCTGTCTTTTTACGGCAAGTGTAAGCTACTTTGTCCGAAGCTGTATTCCAGGCAAGTTGCTCAATGCCACCCCAGGGTTTCATTGGACTTTCATACGGTTCTCCGTTCAGGATATCCACGATATTGGAAATACCGTTACCGTCGAAGTCGGCAACAAAAGGATGTGGAGCTGTCGTTACCCATTCATCCCAATGTTTGTACATCAGGTCGGTCACGATGATACCTGTGGCTTTCGGCAGGTCCGGATATTTATCAGCAGTGCTTTCTTTCGTCTTTACTTGTGAGATAAACAGTAGCTTTTTGCCATCTGGCGAAATGGAATAACCTTCGATGTCTCCGTCGTAGTTGGTCAATTGCTTGCGTCCGCTACCATCCGGGTTCATTTCATAGAGCTGGCTGCTTCCGTTGTCATTACTTAAGAATGCAAGTTTGGTGCCTCCTTTAATCCATGTCACTTCATTTTCCTGATACGGGGTATGAGTGATTTGCTGGTTTTCGCTTCCGTCTGCGTTCATCACGAAAACTTCGCGGTTACTCTTGTTTTCCGGTACACTGTAATACGCTACCGTATACGCAATTTTCTTTCCGTCGGGCGATACGGCGAATCCGCCGATACGTCCCATAGCCCAAAGTGCTTCGGGAGTCATGCGCTTCCCTTCGATCTTAATATCCGATTTCTCGATAAGCACCTGATCTGTTTTGCCTGCGTCTTTGGTTCCTCCGCAGGCAGCTAACAACATTGCTGCCGACATCATAAATAAATTAGCTTGTCTCATATATTTTATAAAATGTTTATTTTCTTGCGAAGATAGTGAAAAAAGGATTTAAATCTTCTTTTTCTGCCAGTTTCCTTTCTTCATATACCAGTAGCAGAACAACAGTATAAAAGTACCGTACACACATTCCGTTGTCCAGGCAAAAGCGACGTCCATCCGCAGGTACATAATGAAATATGCCGAGTAGGTGACATAGATAGCCAGTACACAGAGTTCCATAGCCAATGCAGTCCGCGTATTTCCTGTTCCTGATACCGATTGGAAATACACATTGGCAGGCACTAGTACCAGATAGGCAGAGCATAGTACCCACAGTGAAGGTACGGATGCCGCTCTTAAATCCGGGATGTCTGTATAAATGCGCAGAATCAGATCCGGGAATAAGCAGAAGAATACCAGGATCGGCAATACAAAGATATATCCGATACGGATATGCTGTTTGATAGTTCCCCGTACACAATCCTGTTCGCCTGCACCGATCAGGTTACTTACCAGTGAACCGCAGGTGGAAGCAAATGCCATTGCAATCATAAACGGTATCCCCGACACGTTACGGATGATGTTGGCAATCGCCAATGACCGCTCTCCCAAATGTTCCACAAATAAGAAGAACATGAACCAGGTAGACAAAGAAACGAAATTCTGAATCATTGTCCACACAGAAACATTCAGTATGCGTTTCAGTGTTTTTCCATGGAATTTGGGCAATATGTTCAACGCATATTTCTTGCAGTCAATTCGTTTCCATGTATAGATGATGAAGAAAATTACCGATACCATTTCGGCCAGTGACGAACCGATGGCAGCGCCGGCAATTCCCAGTTGCGGGAAACCGAATTTACCGAAGATCAGGATATAGTTGAATACCACGTTCGAAAGCACCATTACGATAGAGTTCAGCGTCAGTGTTTTGGTTTGTGTCGTACCTACAAAGAAGGCGCGGAACATGACCATGACAAAAGAGAAGAAGAACCCATACACACGCCAGTGAATATAACTTTCGGCTGCATCGTAAATGTGAGGAGACGAAATGATATTCTTTAAGATATATGGTGAAAATACGATGGAGAATGTGAATAAAATCACTGCCATGGCAAGCAGGAAATAAATGCCCTGATAGAAAATCGGTCCGATTTCCTTGTAGTTTCCTTCTCCGTTGCGGCGGGCGATTAAGATCTGTGCGCCGATGCTGAAACCGAATGCCATCATAAAGATGGCGAGATAATATACCCCTGCGATAGCAGAAGCACCCAGCTCGATTTCTCCTACACGTCCCAGAAAGGCCGTGTCCGTCATGCCGATCATTTGCTCCATAATCAGACTGATCAGGATAGGGAAGGTGATCGTCCAGATTTGTTTATACGAATATTTGGTTTTCATCTTATTATATTGTTTAGAGAAAGAAAGCCGGGCAACCAAAATAGGGTGTCCGGCTTTCTTAGAATATGATTCGGGAATAATTCCTTATTTTTTATTCTGTCTTTGCTGCTGCAGTAGCTCTTGTTGCTTTTGCATCGCTTCCAGGCGGGCAGCAAATCCGGTCTTTTTCATTTGTTTCGGGTCCTTCTTTTTCGCTTCAAGAATAGCCAGCAATTTAGTTTCGTCGGTCGTTTTACGAAGCAGAATCATAGTACCCACGCTAATCAGCGTTGACACGAAGTAGTAATAGTTCAAACCTGACGGATAGTCGTTCAAGACAAACAAGAACATAATCGGCATCAGATACATCATCCATTTCATTGCCGCCATTTGTGGTTGCGCTCCGGTATCCTGCATAGACATCGTGTACTTCGTGTTCAAGATGTTTGTCACCGTCATCAGCAAGCAGAACAAGCTAAGGTGGTTGCCCAGGAACGGAATATGGAATGGGAATGTGATGATAGCGTCATAAGTAGAAAGGTCGTCCGCCCACAAGAAACTCTGTTGACGCAGCTCGATAGCACTCGGCACGAACATAAACAAAGCCATCAAGATAGGGAACTGCAATAACATCGGCAGACAGCCGCCCATCGGGCTTACCCCGTACTGGCTGTAAAGACCCATCACCTCCTGCTGTTTCTTCATTGCATCTTCCTGCTTCGGATATTTCTTGCTGATTTCGTCAATTTTCGGTTTCAATACACGCATTTTGGCAGAAGACATGTACGTTTTCCAGGTAGCCGGATAAACCACGACTTTCACCATGATGGTCAGAATCAACAGTACGATACCCATGCTTAGTCCCCAACCGGATAACCAGTCGAATACGTTGATTGTGATAAACTGGTTAATCCAGCGAATCAACGGCCAGCCCAGATAAACCAGTCTGTGAAGTTCCCATTTCTCGTCGCGGCCTTTATCCAACGATTTCAGCGTCTTAAAGTGGTTCGGGCCGAAATAGAAATACATCTCTGTCGGTTCTTTGCCTGTCGGATCAAAGAAAGTATTCATTTCAGCAGAATAATCTTTGATATATCCGCTTCCTTGCTGCTCCATTTTTGACTTTACGGAAACCTTGTCGAAATCCTGTTCAGCAATAAATACAGACGAGAAGAACTGATTCTTGAAAGCTACCCAATCAATGCGTCCCGGCAAATCCTGACTGTCATCTTTGGCAGCAGATAAGTTGTCCACATTGTCACCTGTTACTTTATAAGTCAGTTCCGACAGACGGTTCTCATAAGTGAATCCTTTTTCCAGTTGGCGGGCGCGTTGTGACCAGTCGATGTCCACATACTTGGTGCTTGCCAACTTGTTTTCCATGCCTGTCGCTTTGATTTCAAAGTTCATCAGGTAGCTATCCGGTTTCAGCGTATAGATGAAATCGATATAGCTTGCGCTATCCGCAGCCAGACGCATGATAACACTACTATCCGTCTTGTTTACAGCTTCAAAGAAATAATCTTTGGTCTGGATGGCTCCTGCTTTGTTGTAGAAGTTGAAGTTCATCGAAGCATCGTCGCCGTCGAACAACATAATCGGTGTCTTTTTATCCTGTGCCATATAATCCTTCAGCATGGCTGAATAGACACGTCCGCCTTTTGTTGCGAAAGTAATTTCCGCTACATTATTCTGGATGCTGATTTTAGAATCGGTCCCATGCAAGGCATTGAAAAACAAAGCAGAAGAATCGGCAGCCGATGCAACCTCTTTTTGGCTGTTAGCCAGCGCAGCTTCTGTTTTCGCCTTCAGCGCTTCCTCCTGCTGCTGTACTACGGCAATAGAGTCATAGTATCTTTTTTGTGCAGCTATCTGTTCCTCGCTTGGACGACTCAAAAAGCTGAATCCTACCAATAATATGCCTATTAGAACGAGACCTGTGATGGTGTTTTTATCCATTCTTATTTTAATTACAAATTATAAAATTACAAACTACCGGTCGTTTACCGCGTATCGTTAGCCTTTTGCCGTTGTTTTTTCGTTTTCGATGGCAGCTTTCACAAATGCCACGAACAACGGATGAGGGTTCAGTACCGTACTGCCATATTCCGGATGGAACTGTGTACCGACAAACCATTTCAAAGCCGGGATTTCAACGATTTCTACCAAATCCGATTCCGGGTTGATACCTACACATTTCATGCCGGCAGCTTCATATCGGTCTTTATAATCATTGTTGAATTCATAGCGATGACGGTGACGTTCTTGAATATGTTCTTGTCCGTAAGCCTGATATGCTTTCGAACCTTTCTGCAATACACATTCGTAAGCACCCAGACGCATCGTACCACCCATGTTGGTGATTGCTTTCTGTTCTTCCATGATATCAATCACGTTGTGCGGAGTCTTTTCATCCATTTCACGTGAGTTGGCATCAGCGTATCCCAGTACGTTGCGTGCAAATTCGATGGCGATGCATTGCATACCTAGACAAATACCGAAAGTCGGAATGTCATGCGTACGGGTATATTTGATAGCGACAAACTTGCCATCAATACCTCGTTGGCCGAATCCCGGACCGATCATTACGCCTGCCATGCCTTTCAAAGCTTCACCTACATTTTCGTCTGTCAGTTTCTCACTGTTTACGAAATGAACTTCCACTTTGCGGTCATTGTAAGTACCTGCCTGTGATAAAGCTTCGCGGATAGACTTATAAGCATCCTGCAAATCGTATTTTCCAACCAGTGCAATATTGATCGGTTCTTTTGTCTCTGCAGCGTGACGGCGTTCCAGGAATTTACGCCATGGGCCTAATCCCGGAGTTTCTCCTACCGGCAGTCCCATCTTTTCGAGGATAGTGCTGTCCAGTCCTTGTGCCTGCATCAGGATAGGTACTTCGTAAATTGTTTCTGCATCGATAGACTGCACAACGGCTTTATCATCCACATTACAGAATTGTGCCACTTTCTTGCGCAGTCCGTCACTTAGCGGATGTTCGGCACGCAATACCAGTACATCCGGCTGGATACCCACACTTTGGAGCTCCTTTACAGAATGTTGCGTCGGTTTTGTTTTCAACTCTCCGGCAGCAGCAAGGTAAGGAACATAAGTCAAGTGTACACAAAGAGCGTTCTTACCGAGTTCCCATTTCAACTGACGGATACTTTCGAGGTAGGGGAGTGACTCGATGTCACCTACCGTACCACCGATTTCAGTGATTACAAAATCAAACTTGTATTTATTACCAAGCAGTTTTACATTCCGTTTGATCTCGTCTGTGATGTGAGGAATCACCTGGATCGTTTTACCCAAATAGTCTCCACGACGTTCTTTGTCAATGACGCTCTTGTAGATACGTCCCGTAGTAATGTTGTTCGCCTTTGTCGTTTGTATACCCAGGAATCGCTCATAGTGTCCCAGGTCGAGGTCGGCTTCGTGTCCGTCTACGGTTACATAGCACTCTCCGTGCTCATAAGGATTCAATGTTCCCGGGTCGATGTTGATATACGGGTCAAACTTCTGAATGGTTACATTATAACCTCTTGCTTGCAGCAACTTACCGATGGATGATGAAATGATCCCTTTTCCTAATGAAGAGGCAACACCACCGGTGACGAAAATATACTTTGTTTCTCCCACAGCTATAACTGTTTTAATAATTGTTTACTTAGTAGTAATCTTACGAACTTAAAAAGCGCAAAATTATAAAAAAAAGAGGAAGATTGCAGACTTTCGTCTCTACAATTTTATTAAAAAATGCAATTTTGAAAGAATCCTATGATTTCTGAACAAAATAATGTAGCTTTGCAGCCTAAACCATAGACAAATATGATGAGAATTACTACTTTATGTTCAGCGTTTATCCTGTCAATCTTATCGTTATCGCTTTTTGCGCAGGAACCAGTCGAGGCTGCTTCACTTCCGACTGACTCTCTGCAGCCTGCCCCTGAAGTGATTAAACCAGCTAAAACGGTCAAGCCTTCGGCTGTTGTGGCAAAGGCCAGAGTTGTGAAAGCTGATACGCTTTCGGCAGAGCTTCAGAAATATTTAATGCTAAAACTTAATCTGTCAGGTCCGACACCGAAATTGGATACTGTTTCTTATTTATATAATAGGTATGTTGCGCAATTGGATTATTTGAATGATTTGTCTGTGCCGCCACGTTATATTCCGTCCGATCCCGATTATTTTCGTCTGTTTACACCTTTGGCATATTATTATGCTCCGATGGCTCAATACTCGAAGCTGGAATGGAAACCCATGCAATTGGATACCACTCCTCAACTGACGCAAGAGCTTTTGCCATACGATACCTTGGCATTTACCAAAACTCAACGTGCCGAGAAGATAGTCAACAGCGCGTTGATGGATCTTTATTTGGCGCGTCCGGAATTAGTTGTCACTACGGAGGATCGTATCATGAGTCGTGACGTGTTCCGCCATGATGTGAAGCCGAAAATATCTCCCAAAGCAAATGTTATTCATCTGTTTCAACCGGAAAACATGGATGATAATGTAGGAAAGGCCAATATGAAGATTAGCAGGCCTAACTGGTGGGTGACCGGAGGTAACGGATCGTTGCAGATCAGTCAGAACCACCTTTCGGATAACTGGTATAAGGGAGGTGAAAGTAACTTCTCCGGATTAGCGACTTTTCAGATTTTTGCCAACTATAATGATAATGAAAAAGTCCTGTTTGAGAATCAACTGGAAGCTAAAGTGGGTATGACTTCCACGCCGTCAGATGAATATCATAAATATCTTTTTAATACCGACCAATTCCGCTTATATAATAAATTAGGTTTGAGGGCTTTCAAGAATTGGTACTATACCATTTCTTCCGAGTTTAAGACACAGTTCTTCAATGGATATAAAGCTAACAGTGAAGAATTAGTTTCGTCTTTCTTGTCTCCGGCAGATTTGGCGGTCAGTGTCGGTATGGATTATAAATTGAGTAAGAAGAAATTTAATCTTTCCGTGTTTATGGCGCCGTTGACTTACAACTTGCGTTATATTGGCAATTCTGAAGTAGACGAAACTAAGTTTGGTTTAGACAAAGGAAAATGCTCTAAAAATGACTTCGGTTCCCAGTTGCAATCGACATTGAACTGGACCATTATCTCTGCAGTGACTTTAGAGTCTCGTCTCAATTACCTGACCAACTATCATTGGGCACGTGTAGAATGGGAAAATACATTCAATTTTGTATTAAACCGTTATCTTTCTACCAAGCTCTATATACATACCCGTTTTGATGACAGCTCCAAGCCGACCGAAGGAGATAGCTTCTTCCAGTTGAAAGAATTGCTTAGCTTCGGTATTAATTATAAGTGGTAATTCGTGTTTCGGGAATACTGATTAAAAGATAAGAAAAGGCTGTTTAACTATAAAAGTTATTCAGTCTTTTTTTTATGTTCATATCTGTTATATGATGTAATCATTCTTACTACATGCTTTAACTGCATATTTTGATTGGTAAAAAGAAAAGAAAGCATTTTTTTCTTGTTTCTTATTTATTATTTTATCTATCTTTGCAGCAGGAATTATTTCATTGCCTAAGTAGCAATGGAAAAAAGTGGGGTAAAAATATATGATCATTAGCAAAAATGACGATCGAGAAGTTCTGCCAACAGATGTGATTGGCAGAAGCGTAGCGCACTCTAAACGCTGGTTAGTCGCCATTGTGCGCATTTATCATGAGAAAAAAACAAGTGAACGCCTCACTAAAATGGGCGTTGAAAATTTCCTTCCTATTCAACAAGAAGTTCATAAATGGAGTGACCGTCGCAAAGTTGTCGACCGTGTTGTGCTTCCAATGATGATCTTTGTCCATGTTGATCCACAAGAACAAAAAGAAGTTCTGACCTTATCCGCTATCAGTCGTTACATGGTACTTCGTGGGGAGAGTACTCCGGCTGTAATTCCTGACCAACAAATGTTACGATTCAAATTTATGCTCGACTATTCGGATGAAACGATCTGTATGAGCACATCGCCATTAGCGCCGGGAGAAAAAATAAGGGTCATAAAAGGACCATTAGCAGGGCTGGAAGGAGAATTGGTAGATATAAATGGGAAATCAAAAGTTGCAGTCCGACTGACAATGTTAGGATGTGCATGTGTAGATATACCGGTAGGATGTGTGGAGCCGGTTTAGCACTATCAATTGAATTAAAAATTCAAATTACTCAATGAAAATGCAAAAATTAATGGGGGCGCTCATCCTCTTATTGATGTTGGGCGCCACACCTGTGGCTGCTCAAAATATGAGCGATTCTCAAGTATTGGAATATGTCAAAGAGGGGATTAGACAAGGGAAAGAACAAAAACAATTAGCCTCCGAAC
>NZ_JAHQVH010000106.1:0-569 GCF_019052435.1 Bacteroides sp. MSK.20.12
TATTACAAAAGTAATCACTTTAAAGAAAGCTACAAATAGTTACCCCCAAGAAATTGCGGGTGAGCCCAAGAAGCTTCACAGTTTGAAGCATAAGCCGAAAAATTCATAGCATTTCCACCCATGCTAAAAGATAGCATCAGCAGCACAAAAGCTAATATGAATTTCGGCGAAAGTTTCATTGTATTTTTAGTTGTTTAAATCGTTCGTTATAGATTCGGCGACAAATGTAGCAATAAAATGTACACGAGTATCATTGTTCACATCATTTAAGCATAAAAATTTGTCTCTACTATAAGAACAAGTTCTAAAGTGTTTTGTTCTAGGGAACATCATTTTAATTTGTTAAAAAAAGCATCTCTATTGAACAAACTATTATGAGGTTTGATCTGCTAAAAAGGGCGGTATAAATACCAAAGTACCATTGATAAATCAAAAAACAGAAATTTTGCAAAGTACCCAAAACAGAAAGCCCCTTGATTCGTTGCTGAATCAAGGGGCTTCTCTAAAAACGGCGGCTACCTACTCTCCCACTGTTACGCAGTACCATCGGCGTGACGAGGCTTAACTTC
>NZ_JAHQVH010000107.1:0-562 GCF_019052435.1 Bacteroides sp. MSK.20.12
TTAGCAGAACTTGGTACATGGTCGTTTCAGTTTTCATCATTGTTAATAGTTCTTTAGTCTTTTGGGAGATGTAAAATGATAAAAAGATACCATTTGGGAGGAAATAATGTTCTTTTTATCTTGAAAACATCTTTTTAGACGCTATCTTTATGATAGAAATTCTATTTTAAAATATATTAAATTGAATATTTCTAGTTATAGTTTGTTGGTTTTTACTAGATGGGAGCTTGCAAAATAATACTTTTTAGTTAAATACGTAACACTTTTTCCGGTTTGTCATAATTAGTGTTATCTTTGCAACCTGTTAGAGACAAAAAATCTGTTTATAGGTTAAATTTAAGAGAGAATTTATGAAAAGAAAATTGATGTTCTTAATGACCTTCCTTTTTATAGGTATAGGTCTGATGACAGCGCAGACATCCAGAGTTACCGGTTTGGTTACTTCTGAAGAAGATGGACAACCTGTCGTAGGTGCTTCAATATTGGTGAATGGCACTACCCTTGGTACTATCACTGATATTGACGGTAAGTTTACAATCGCAAATGTACCAAGTTCTGCTAA
>NZ_JAHQVH010000024.1:0-85454 GCF_019052435.1 Bacteroides sp. MSK.20.12
GTTAACTAACTTAGGTATAACAAACGAAGTTGTCAACTAAATCCAGTACAGTACAATCCTTACGTAGAAACTGTAGTGTCCCGCCTTAGAAACTCTCGTTTCCTGCCGTGGAAACTGTAATTTCTAATGCCGGAAACGACAGTTCCCCGCTTGGAAACGGGAAGTTAATGTATACAATAAACTTTTGCCCTCCTAGAGAATTGGCTTATGTAAGGTTTATACTGTGTGGCAGATACTTTATCTGCAACCTATCTGCCGCAGGTATCTGCAACGCTCCAACTATTTATCAACTAGTGCATTACACGCGTTTGGTTGCAGGTGGCAGATGTTTTCATGTTTTTTCAACTTTATAGTAGGAGGATTACGCATCAAAATTATACTCACAACCGTAAGTCATAAAACAGATTCACCTCTGTGCCCTCTGTGTACTCTGTGGTGAAAACAGTGCAGACATGAATAAGATTCACTTCTGCGGCCTATATGGTGAATAAATTCAGAACGTTATAGGAAAGTAAAAGAATAACTTCCACGCGAGTGAAGGTTTTCTTTTACTTTTCTTTTTTTATAATAGTTGAAATCATAAAGTAGCTTACTTTTGTTCTTTCTCTTATATTATATAATCTAAAATAACTAGTGATGCAAAAAATGAATAAAAATGGATTTAGCCAATGTGCCGGAGCGTACATTGAGCGTTTGCGAAAAGAAGGGCGATATTCTACCGCTCATGTTTATAAGAATGCTCTTTTTTCTTTTAGTAAGTTTTGTGGAACAGGTAACATATCGTTCAGGCAAGTCACCCGGGAATGTTTACGATGCTATGGACAGCATCTTTACGAGTCCGGGTTAAAACTCAATACGGTTTCTACTTATATGCGTATGTTACGTAGTATCTATAATCGGGGAGTAGAAGCGGGAAGTGCCCCTTATGTTCCCCGGTTGTTTCATGATGTCTATACAGGCGTGGATATCCGGCAAAAGAAAGCATTGCCTGTGACCGAATTGCACAAACTACTGTATGAAGACCCGAAATCCGAACGTTTGCGTCGTACGCAGACGATTGCAGCTCTGATGTTTCAGTTTTGTGGAATGTCATTTGCGGATTTGGCGCATTTGGAGAAATCGGCTTTAGACCGGAATGTGCTTCAATATAACCGTATCAAGACTAAAACACCTATAAGCCTGGAAATTCTGGAAAGTGCAAAAGAGATGATGAATCAGCTTCGAAGCAATAAAACTGCTCTTCCTGATTGTCCCGACTATTTATTCGATATTCTGCATGGTGATAAGAAGCGGAAAGATGAAAAAGCATATAAAGAATATCAGTCTGCTCTTCGTCGTTTTAATAATTCTTTGAAGGATTTGGCGAGAGTGTTGCGCTTGAATTCGCCCGTCACTTCATATACCTTCCGACATTCTTGGGCCACTACTGCTAAGTATCGCGGAGTTCCGATTGAAATGATTAGTGAATCGTTGGGACACAAATCTATTAAAACCACACAAATATATCTGAAAGGCTTTGGATTAAGAGAACGCACAGAAGTAAATAGAAAGAATTTATCTTACGTTAGAAATTACAATGTAAGTAGGTAATAGATAGGCAAAACTTTAATAATCAGTATTTAAATGTATCTGTTACTTCTTAGGTAACGGAATCAAATGTGACGCAAAGATATACAAAAATATAAATAGCAAACAAATATTCCCCCATTTTTTTTCGTTTTATCTGATGCATACGGCAAAAAAAAATCCGAACATGAGATAATCATATCTTCATGCCCTCTGATTTATATGTCCTGTCTTAAAAAGAATTTTCCCCTTCGCCAAAGGCAAAAACTCTTCTATTACTGTAATTGTCGATGTTTTTCTCTATTCTCATTCCGATTGGTCTTGGTTGTGTGTTTACTGTTACCTAAGAAGTAACAGAATTATATAAGGTAAAAATAGTGGATTAATCAAAAAAGTTTTGAGAATATCTCTATTTAAAAGTATAACATACAAATAAAGATGAAACAAACTAAAGCGGCTTTTAGGAATAAGCCATTTATTTCGTTAAAAGGTAGTATTCTATTTCTGATACTCATTCCGATGAGCGGTCTGGTTCACGCGCAATATTCCATGGGAACAACGGGGCAGTTGATGATACCTACCGCTGAAATGCAGGAGACCGGTACATTTATGGGAGGAGTCAATTTCTTGCCCGAGCAAGTTACTCCATCGGTTTTCAGTTTTCCTACCATGAACTATTTTGTAGATATGACTCTTTTCTCTTTTATCGAATTCACTTACCGGATGACATTACTCAAAATGACAACCGGTACAGGCAGAACGGGTTATCATAATCAGGACCGTTCTAATACGATTCGTATTCGTCCGCTAAAAGAAAGTCGCTATTTCCCAGCTGTTGTGATTGGTGGAGATGATCTTTTGACGGAGAAGAAGACTCCGTATTGGGGAGCTTATTATGGTGTGTTGACAAAGACTATCGGGTTTCGTTCGGGAGACCAATTGGCTGTAACGGCCGGATGGTATATTCATCAAGGTGATTGTCGTGTATTTAATAAAGGACCTTTCGGAGGTGTCCGCTATACGCCTTCTTTTTGCAAAGAATTGAAGTTGATGGTGGAATATGATACGCGTGGATGGAATATGGGTGCTGCCATGCGCTTTTGGAAGCATTTGTCCGTCAATGTGTTTACTCGTGAATTTACATGTGTTTCCGCCGGTCTGCGGTATGAATGTACATTAATGCATTAAAAGAAGATGAAAAGGATTGTTAGTGTGACCGCTGTTTTTCTCTGTGGTATTTCTTTGTTACAGGCACAGCCTGTTCGTGTGAGTGAGACACTGAAAGAGTTGGATATGGAGAATATTTCAGTTGTGGAGAAAAGGGACACGATAACTGCGGCTTTTGAGACCTCTGCTTATAGAGGTATTTATAATGGAATCGGTATTGCCATACGCCATTTGGTTATTATACCGGAAATACCGACTTTGCAGCTACTTATATTAGATAATGCCTTACCACAATTATGCATAACCATCCCTGCAGAATTGATTCAAAAATATCAGTCCGGTGAATGTGCGTTGGATGAAGTGTATCGTAAGATGGGGATAACTACTTCTACCGAAACTGCTGTACGGCAGCTGAAAGGCGTAAAACGAAAAGAAAGTTCTTTCGGTAAGGTCGATTTGGTAGTATATCCCAACGTGATGTTAGTCAATAATGTAACTTATAAGTTGTATAAAGCGGCTCTCGAGTTGCAACCTGCCGTGGAAATGCAATTATGGAAAGGCGCCTCGCTACGGATGCAGGTTTCTTTGCCTATTGTAAGTAATGAAGATGGCAAGTGGAACTGCGTTCGCCTGGGATACATGACTTTTCGTCAGGATTTTCGCTTGGCTAATCATTGGAAAGGATACCTCACAGGCGGTAGTTTCTCGAATGACCGTCAAGGACTTGCAGCAGGCATCGGCTATTTTTCAGCAAATGGTCGGTGGACGGTAGAAGGTGGAGGAGGAATAACCGGCTCTGCTCATTTCTATGGTAGCGAATGGAAAATGAGTCAATGGAAAAGAGTCAATGGACAAATTAGTGTAGGATATTATATTCCGGAAGTGAATACCTTGGTGAAAGTAGAAGGAGATCGCTTTATTTATGGCGATTATGGAGTACGCGGAACTCTTTCACGCTACTTCGGCGAATATATTGTAGGTATATATGGTATGTATACAAATGGAGCAACGAATGCAGGATTCAACTTTTCTATTCCATTACCGGGAAAGAAACGCAGGCGACATCTGCTACAGGTAATGCTTCCCGAATATTTTGCTTTTCAGTATGATATGCGTAGCGGAAATGAATATGCCCATCGTTCGTTGGGCGAAAGTTATAGTGTTGAACCTAAGTCGGCAGAGAATTCACATTTCTGGCAGCCGGATTATATTCGATATTATTTGATTAAAACGAGTGAGAAGTGAAACATGATTGATATTTTAACTAGTATTTTTAACAAATTTGAAACATTATGAAAAGTGTAAAATGGTTTTATGTGGGTGCCATGGCAATAGCCTTGGGTATGTTAACTTTTGCGACAGTAGCCTGTCACGATGATGATGACGATCCGAAACCGGCAGAAGGGGAAGTAATTGAAACTCCAAAACCGGTAGTGGAGTATTACATTATGGGTACGGTGACTTCCGGAGGAACAGCAATGAATGGGGTAAAGGTAAAAGTGGGTAGTAAAAATTACACAACCGACTCGAATGGTAAGTTCTCTGTTACAGAAAGTGCTACAGGTACTTATAGTATTGAAGCGTCTTCTAATGGATATCTTTCACAAAAAACGTCAGTTGTCATTGCAGACAATGCGGAGAATCGTAGTGTGGTAACGGTAGCTTTGGCTTTGACAAAGGAGAGTCCGAAAGAGACTGTGTCGATAACGGCAGCAGAAGAAACTAAGGTAGAGGATAAGAGTGAATCGAATCTGGCAATTGAAGAGCCGGGAGAAGTTGCTCCGGAAGAAGTGGTAGAGGATAAACCACTCGTGAAAGTCGAATTGGCAATACCGGCAGGTGCAATTGAGGCAACAGGAGACAATGCAGAAATTGTTAAAGATGGTAAAGTAGACATCAGTGTAACAACCTTTGTTCCTGCTCCAGAAGAAGTGACTACTGAAGTGAAGGCTGAGGACGTGAATCAAGATGTAGCTAAAAGCATACCTTTAGCTGCTGCTAAATTTGAACCGTCTGGGTTGAAATTTACAAAAAAGGTTACGATTTCTATTCCTAACCCTATCCCTGGAATAACATTCGCTGATGCTGATATGATACTTACTTATCAGAATCCAGATACAGGAGAATGGGGAGATGCAAAAGATAATAAGGGAAATGTAATTAAAAATATATCTTCTACTACAGAAAATGGAGCTGTCACTGCATATACAGCCGATGTCGATCACTTCTCTGCTTATGCTATAGAGAATAAAGTATACAGCAAGATTAGTAATGAAACTGTGACAACTAATATTCTAGGACAAGCTAGTCGTGATAATAGCGAGAATGCTAAAGCGGTGACTGGCATTGAATTGAAATATAAGGAAAAGTCTGGTTGGGACTATGATAAGAATGATGCTGCTCTTGTTGCTGAAGTAAAATCGCAATTAGGAGCTGGTGCTAGTGCTGAAGATACAAAAACGGTGAATGCAATGGTTGCTTTCATGAAAACTCGTATGTTCTCATTAATGGGATCGGTATCTGGCATTACGGAAACTGAACGTGTTTATAACACTGTAAATGTAAACGGATACACCACTATGAGTTATACTTGCTATGCAAAAGCTCGTACTACCACATTGACGGCTAATGTAAAGTTTAATGGTCAAAACAAGACGGTTTCGATTACAGCAACTCGTTATACCGGAACGGATCATCAATATAAGACGGTTACTTATAATCCGACACATAGCGGCGGTAAGGGTGGTAGTATTTAAGATGTTTTATAGTAAGGGGCTTGGATTCGTTTGTAGCATTGAATCCCTGCCTTAGCCGATTAGGAAAAAGTACAGAGGTACATCTTTACCTAATCGGGGCCACGCATCAGATTTTATTTTGATGCACATTTCCCTGAATATCAACTGTCTGTGAAGATCGTTGATATGATTTGAAACGATTCATTGAATCGATATGTAATATTTTTAATAAAACCCTTTTGAATATGTTCCTTTTTTAATAAACCCTTTGGGGCATGTTCATATAGAGTATAGAGGGAGGAGATCACTGTGAAGCGGTCTCCTCTTTTGCTTTTTGAAAATATTGTATTACGCGAAGTAGTATTGCTAAAATCTGTCTTCCTTGGAGTGTTATTATATTCTTTTTGACTAGATTTGACTAGAAGTAATACCCTAAATTCACAAAACAACTTCCTTTGTCCGTCTGATTGGAGTATCCCAACGATATTTCCAATGGTCCGAAGATGCTGTCCATTCCATAACCTGCACTAACACCGAATAATTGCTTGCCTTTCAATATATCGAAGAAATTACTATCCGTTAGCCCGTAGTTACCCGTCAGCGTGAGATAATGAATGGCTCCCATACGTTGTCTGAACTTAATAGACGCAATCATGATGGTGTTATCCATCAATTCCAGATTGGTGACCCCGGCAAATGGTAATTGCTGTGGAATATAGAAACCGGGTACGTCACCGCCAATGGCATTTTGCAGCGGATAAGGAAAATCTCTTCCGATCAGGATACGTCCATAAATGGAAGGAATGACGGAGAAACGGCGGGTCACAGGGATGACACTTGCCCACGAAGCATTCAATGCTGAAAATGGAGCATGGTCGTTGTATTGTGCCATGTTATCCGTATAAAGCGAATAGGCAGCTCTGAAGTCACTTCCTTTAGAAGGGAAGCGTCCTTTATCGTATGTATTATATTGCACTTGGGCAAAATAACTTAGAAAATGTTCCGATTCCACTTTCAGATCGGAGATTTCAGGTTTCTTGAACAGGAAATCTTTGTACTTGTAGTATTCAAAACGCAGACCGAGTCCGAAGCGGAAATTCTTGTACCATACATCGGAGAAACCGAATTCTGCCAGATGATATTTATACGTTGTATTATAGGCACGGTCACCTTCCTCGTAAATGTTGATATCGTTGTATTGGAACATATACGAGAAGTTGAAATTACGTTGCTGCATCGGTTCTAGCGTATAGTCTATGCGGGCAGCATATCGTTTACCCAATCGACCGGTAAGAGCCAGGCGGGAAGGAATATGAGTTTTGAGGTCTGCCGTTGCATTCACCAACAAAGACGCGATTTCTTCCGAATCGAAACGGATGCCCAGATTGATTCTTCTTTCGTATTTTTCCTGCAACAGGAAGTTGAGGTGATAACCTTCAGGAGTCTCTTTCAATGTATAGCTGGCACTGGAATAGGATTGGCTGCCACGTAATTGATACAAGGCCTGTTCTATTTGTTGAGTGGTAATGTCACTGTTTTCTTTCAGATTACATTTCTTCATCAGCCATTTTTTATCATCCACCTCTACACCGGAAAATGAGATGTCCGTCACATAAACTGTGCGTGCATTGGAAAGAGAAGAATAAGGGCCATGTTGCTTCGGAGTATAATCTTCGGCTATTCCTATCTTCTTTTTCAAGGCAAGCAACGAATTCCATTGTTCTTTAGCCGCTTCTTCGCCTCTTCGCATCAGAGTGTCGATGGCTGCCGGGGTAAAACTGGCAGATGAATATCCCTCCACATTGACACGGATATAAGTGTCTGTGAGGTCTACATTCTTTTCGTGGTTAGACTGGCAGGTGATGTCTACAATCTGTCCCAGAATATCGGGGACGCTGTTGAGCTTGTCAGCCTTCTTCAAAGCATTCTGCACGTCTACTCCGATAATAATATCGGCTCCCATGGCTTTCACAACATCTGCCGGATAGTTGTTTACAATGCCGCCGTCCACTAATACCATGCTGTCTTGCCGTACCGGAGTGAATACACCCGGAATAGCCATACTGGCACGCATAGCGGTTGAGAGTATTCCGTCATGGAATACAATTTGCTCTCCATTGACAACATTGGCTGCCACACAAGCAAAAGGAATGGGAAGTTTATTGAAGTCGATGGAGTCATGATACCCCACAGTGAGATCTGAAAATAGGTTAGCCAGATTTTGCCCTTTCATGAGTCCTCCGGCAGCAGCATCCTTGGGAGTTTTGGTGAAAGGGATAGAGACTGTATATTTTTCAGACCGCTCACGATCAGTCAATGACATGGCACTTCGTTTGATACGGTCGCTCAACAGGAATGTCCAATCTTGTTTTCGTACCATGCTGTCCAATTGTTCCGTAGTATAACCGATGGCATACAGACCACCTACGATAGCTCCCATACTGGTGCCGGCTATATAGTCAATAGGAATTCCGGCTTCCTCAATTACTTTCAGTGCTTTGATGTGTGCCATTCCTTTGGCACCGCCACCGCTTAGAACGACACCTACCTTTTTCCTTTGCTCTTGAGAATGCAAAGAAAAAGGCAATAAGATGCCAATTGATAAAACTAATGTTGAAAAGATTTGTTTTTTCATTAGGATGTGGTCTAGTGTTGATGTTTAATATAATACAAATGTAGAGCATAATTTGTTTAGTTGTTGAAATAGGAACTAAAAAAAATGTTCCAAAAGTCGGAAATGTGGATTTTTTCTACACCATACAGTGAATTTCCACACTTTCTGCAAAACGAAGAAATATCTAATGCTTTGATTTTAAGCAAATAATGCAGCTAACGCATTTTTGGTATATGAGTTGTAAATAAGGATATAGAACAAACATAAGTTAAATTAAATAATAAGATTCGATATGAGATTATTCTTTTCGAAACATGAGTTGAAACTGAGGAGAAAGAGAACCATTGCTGCTATTATATGTATGGTAGTTGTGTTGGGTGTGTACTGGATACTGACCCGACCTCAGAAGGCTGCGCCGGAAATGCCGACAGTCATTGTTGAACCGGTAGTGAAAGACGACGTAGAGATATACGGGGAATATGTGGGGCGTATTCGTGCCCAACAGTTCGTCGAGGTACGTGCCCGTGTGGAAGGTTATCTGGAAAATATGCTTTTTGCCGAAGGTACATATGTCAATAAGAATCAGGTTTTGTTTGTAATCAACCAGGACCAGTATCGTGCCAAAGCAGATAAAGCCAGAGCACAATTGAAAAAAGACGAAGCGCAGGCTTTGAAAGCGGAACGTGATTTAAAACGTATCCGTCCGTTGTTTGAACAGAACGCTGCAAGCCAGTTGGACTTGGATAATGCGGAAGCTGCATATGAAAGTGCCGAGGCAACGGTAGCCATGAGCGAGGCGGATTTGGCACAGGCTGAACTGGAATTGGGTTATACCATTGTTCGTTCGCCCTTATCGGGACACATTAGTGAAAGAAATGTGGACTTGGGTACATTAGTCGGTCCCGGAGGAAAATCATTGCTTGCTACCATTGTGAAGAGTGATACAGTGTTGGTGGATTTCAGTATGACAGCACTCGATTATTTGAAGAGTAAAGAAAGAAACATTAATTTGGGACAGCAGGATTCCACCCGTTCCTGGCAGCCGAATATTACCATTACATTGGCGGATAATACCGTCTATCCATTTAAAGGATATGTGGATTTTGCCGAACCGCAAGTCGATCCTCAAACCGGAACTTTCTCTGTACGTGCAGAAATGCCGAATCCGAAACAAGTATTGTTGCCGGGACAATTTACAAAGGTAAAGTTGTTGCTGGATGTTCGTGAAGGTGCACTGGTTGTTCCGATGAAAGCCGTTACCATCGAAAAGGGTGGAGCATATATTTATACCATGCGCAAAGATAATGCGGTAGAGAAACGTTTTATCGAATTAGGACCGGAAGTCGGGAATAATGTGGTGGTAGAAAGAGGACTGGCAGAAGGAGAAATGGTGGTTGTAGAAGGGTTCCATAAGTTGACTCCGGGCATGAAAGTACGGGTCAGTGATCCGGAAGCCGAAGCTGGGGACAGTATAACTACGACAAAAAATGAAGTGACCGGAGTAAAAGAAAACACTACCGGAACGAAGGATAACGCGAAAGGAGAATAAACGATGAAAGTTACTTTTTTTATAGATAGGCCGGTCTTCTCGGCTGTAATCTCCATCGTGATTGTGATTGTCGGCATTATTGGTCTGACGATGCTTCCGGTGGATCAATATCCGCAGATTACCCCTCCGGTGGTGAAGATCAGCGCATCCTATCCGGGTGCCAGCGCACTTACCGTGTCGCAGGCGGTAGCCACTCCGATTGAGCAGGAAATCAATGGTACGCCGGGTATGCTTTATATGGAATCAAACAGTTCTAACTCCGGAGGTTTTTCGGCAACGGTCACTTTTGACGTATCTGCCGATCCGGATTTGGCAGCTGTTGAGATTCAGAACCGTGTGAAACTGGCGGAATCCCGTCTGCCGGCGGAAGTCATTCAGAATGGTATTTCGGTAGAAAAACAGGCTCCCAGTCAGTTGATGACGCTTTGTTTGACTTCTACTGATCCGAAGTTCGACGAAATTTATTTGAGTAACTTTGCTACTATCAATGTGCTCGATGTAATTCGCCGTATTCCTGGGGTTGGACGTGTATCTAATATCGGTAGCCGCTATTATGCGATGCAGATATGGGCGCAACCCGATAAGTTGGCAAACTTTGGACTGACCGTGCAGGATTTACAGAATGCATTGAAGGATCAGAACCGTGAATCAGCGGCCGGTGTATTGGGACAACAACCGGTGCAGGGACTGGATATTACCATTCCTATTACGACTCAAGGACGTTTGTCTACCGTAGGGCAGTTTGAAGATATTGTAGTGCGTGCCAATGCCAACGGATCTATTATCAGGTTGAAAGACGTGGCGCGTGTATCGTTGGAGGCTTCTTCTTATAACACGGAAAGTGGTATCAACGGCGAGAATGCCGCTGTTCTTGGCATTTATATGTTGCCGGGAGCAAATGCGATGGAAGTAGCCGAGAGAGTAAAAGAGGCTATGGATGAGATTAGCAAGAATTTTCCGGAAGGATTGAGCTATGAGATTCCGTTCGATATGACGACTTATATTTCCGAATCTATTCATGAAGTATATAAGACGTTGTTTGAAGCGTTGGTATTAGTTGTATTGGTGGTTTATCTATCCTTGCAAAGCTGGCGTGCAACGTTGATTCCGGTAGTGGCGGTGCCTATTTCATTGATCGGTACTTTCGGATTCATGTTGATTTTCGGTTTCTCGCTGAATATACTGACATTACTAGGATTGATTCTTGCCATCGGTATTGTTGTGGATGATGCGATTGTGGTGGTGGAAGGCGTAGAACATATCATGGAAACGGAACATCTAAGCCCATACGAAGCAACGAAGAAAGCGATGAACGGACTTGCTAGTGCTTTGATTGCCACATCACTGGTATTGGCGGCAGTGTTCGTTCCGGTTAGTTTTTTAAGTGGGATTACAGGGCAGTTGTATCGCCAGTTTACGGTGACGATTGTGGTGTCCGTACTTATTTCTACGGTAGTGGCTCTGACATTGAGCCCGGTGATGTGTTCATTGATTCTGAAGCCGGATAACGGAAAGAAAAAGAATATCGTTTTCCGGAAGATTAATGAATGGCTGGGTATCGGTAGCAATAAATATGTGGCTGCTGTGACTCGTACGATCAAGCATCCTCGCCGGGTTTTGAGTGCTTTTGGTATGGTGTTGATCGCTATTATGCTGATTCACCGCATTATTCCGACCAGTTTCTTGCCTGTAGAAGACCAGGGATATTTCAAAATTGAATTGGAACTGCCGGAAGGAGCTACTTTGGAACGTACCCGTATCGTAACAGAACGTGCCATTGCTTATTTGGAGAAGAATCCATATATCGAATATATACAGAATGTAACGGGAAGTAGTCCGCGTGTCGGAAGTAACCAGGGACGTGCTGAACTGACGGTGATCCTGAAACCTTGGGAAGAGCGGAAGAGTACCACTATTGAGAAGATTATGGATACGGTGGAAAAACATTTGAGGGAATATCCCGAATGTAAAGTCTATCTGTCCACTCCTCCGGTTATTCCGGGACTGGGTAGCTCGGGAGGTTTTGAAATGCAATTGGAAGCTCGTGGAGAAGCCACTTTCGATAATTTGGTAGACGCGGCAGATACATTAATGTACTACGCATCCAAACGCAAAGAGCTGGCTGGTCTGTCATCTTCTTTGCAGTCGGAAATACCACAACTCTATTTCGATGTAGACCGTGACAAAGTAAAGATGCTGGGTGTGCCACTGGCTGATGTGTTCTCTACCATGAAGGCTTATACCGGTTCGGTGTATGTGAACGACTTTAATATGTTCAACCGTATATATAAGGTTTACATTCAGGCGGAAGCTCCTTACCGGGAACACAAAGACAATATCAATCTGTTCTTCGTGAAAGCCTCCAATGGAGCGATGGTACCGTTGACTTCTTTAGGAAATGCCTCCTATACCACAGGACCGGGAAGCATTAAACGTTTCAATATGTTTACTACGGCCGTTATTCGTGGAGCAGCTGCGCAAGGATATAGTTCCGGACAGGCAATGGAGATCATGGAGCAGATTGCCCGTGACCATCTTCCCGATAATATCGGTCTTGAATGGAGTGGCCTTTCTTATCAGGAGAAGCAGGCGGGAGGTCAGACAGGTATGGTGATGGCATTGGTATTCCTGTTCGTTTTCCTTTTCCTTGCTGCGCAATACGAAAGTTGGACAGTGCCTATTGCCGTGTTGCTTTCTTTACCTGTTGCCGCTTTGGGGGCCTATTTAGGAGTCTGGGTTTGCGGATTGGAGAACGACGTCTATTTCCAGATTGGTCTGGTAATGTTGGTGGGACTTGCCGCTAAGAACGCGATTTTGATTGTAGAGTTTGCAAAAGTACAGGTAGATAAAGGTGAAGACCTGGTGCAGTCGGCTATCTATGCAGCCAAATTGCGTTTCCGTCCGATTTTGATGACTTCTCTCGCATTCGTACTCGGTATGCTTCCGATGGTATTGGCAAGCGGTCCGGGGTCGGCAAGCCGGCAGGCAATCGGTACAGGTGTATTTTTCGGAATGATATTTGCCATTGTATTCGGTATCATTCTTGTGCCGTTCTTCTTTGTGATGGTGTATAAAACAAAGTCGAAAATTTTAAAACATAAGAAATAATGAAACGAAAGAAACTATATATTGCTATCCTGTTACTTGCCGGAGTCTTGACTTCCTGCAAGGTAGGGAAAAGTTATGTCCGTCCTGATCTTCATTTGCCCGACAGCTTGGAAAGAGCGCAAGACTCGATCAGCTTCGGCGACCAGGACTGGAGGGATATTTATACGGATGCTACCTTGAGAAGCCTGATAGAACGTGCACTGGATCATAACAAGGATATGTTGATTGCCGCTGCCCGTGTGAAAGAAATGGCAGCACAGAAACGTATTTCCACCGCTGCGTTACTTCCGGATATCAAAGGAAAAGTAACGGCAGAACGTGAACTCGAAAATCATGGAGGAGATGCTTTCAAGAGATCAGAGACCTTTGAAGCACAATTTCTCGTTTCATGGGAACTCGATCTTTGGGGAAATCTGCGCTGGGCACGTTCGGCCAGTATTGCCGAATATCTGCAATCTATCGAGGCGCAACGCGCATTGCGGATGACGATTGTTGCTGAAGTGGCACAGGCTTACTATGAATTGGTTGCTTTAGATACAGAACTGGACATCGTAAAGCAAACATTAAAAGCCCGTGAAGAAGGAGTACGTCTGGCACGTATCCGGTTTGCCGGCGGATTGACTTCCGAGACTTCCTATCGACAGGCACAGGTGGAATTGGCGCGTACGGCAACTTTGGTTCCTGACCTCGAACGTAAAATCTCCCTGAAAGAAAACGATATTGCTTATCTTGCCGGTGAATATCCTAATAAGATAGCCCGTTCCCGTTTGCTTCAGGAATTCAACTCTCCAGAAACACTTCCTGTTGGGTTGCCGTCTACATTATTGGAACGTCGTCCCGACATCCGTCAGGCAGAGCAGAAATTGATTGCTGCCAATGCGAAAGTGGGAGTGGCTTATACAAATATGTTCCCGCGTCTTGCCCTGACAGGTGGTTTCGGTAGTGAAAGTACTTCTTTGTCGGAACTCCTGAAATCTCCATACGCAGTGATGGAAGGAGCTTTGCTGACTCCGATTTTTGGTTGGGGAAAGAATCGTGCGGCATTGAAAGCAAAAAAGGCAGCTTATGAGGCTGAAGTACATAGTTATGAAAAAGCCGTACTGGAAGCTTTCAAGGAAACACGCAATGCGATTGTCAACTTCAACAAGATCAAGGAAGTGTACGAACTTCGTGCCAATCTGGAACGTTCGGCCAAGAGCTACATGGACCTGGCACAACTGCAATACATCAATGGGGTTATTAATTATCTGGACGTATTGGATGCCCAACGTGGATATTTTGATGCACAGATTGGGTTGAGTAATGCTATCCGTGACGAGTTGATTGCGGTAGTTCAACTCTATAAGGCTCTTGGTGGAGGCTGGGAACAAAATCCCTAGAATTATCATATCGATTCACTCATTGAAGAAAACGTAAAGGCTATCTCCTACACCGGGAGGTAGCCTTAATTTTTCTTTCTTCTTCCTTTTGTCTTAAAAACAACAACAGAAGAATTTTCATAATTCGGAAAAAAGTGCGAAATTTGCAACGCTTTTCAAGTTTGACAAGAAACTTACTAACACCTTTAAATAAAAAAATTAAAGAAAATGACTAAAAGTGCATTGCAAATCGCAAGGGCTGCTTACCAGCCCAAACTTCCGAAAGCATTGGCATCAGGAGCTGTTAAGGCTGTAGCAGGTGCTGCTACTCAATCTGTAGCCGATCAGGAAGCTATCAAAGCATTATTCCCGAACACGTATGGAATGCCGTTGATTACATTCGAAGCTGGTGAAGCTGTTGCTCTTCCCGCTATGAACGTAGGTGTAATTCTTTCCGGTGGTCAGGCTCCGGGCGGACACAATGTAATCTCCGGTTTGTTCGACGGTATCAAGAAATTGAACCCGGAAAACAAATTATATGGTTTTATCCTGGGTCCTGGTGGTCTGGTAGATCACAACTATATGGAACTGACTGCTGATATTATCGACGAATACCGTAACACAGGTGGTTTCGATATCATCGGTTCCGGACGTACGAAGCTGGAAGCTGAAAGCCAGTTCGAAAAGGGATATGAAATCATCAAAGAACTTGGCATCAAAGCATTGGTTATCATTGGTGGTGACGACTCTAATACAAACGCTTGTGTATTAGCTGAATACTATGCTGCTAAGAAGTATGGTGTACAGGTAATCGGTTGCCCGAAAACAATCGACGGTGACTTGAAGAACGATATGATTGAAACTTCTTTCGGTTTCGATACAGCATGTAAGACTTATGCAGAAGTAATCGGTAACATCCAACGTGACTGTAACTCTGCACGTAAATACTGGCACTTCATCAAGTTGATGGGTCGTTCGGCTTCTCACATCGCACTGGAATGTGCTTTGCAGGTACAGCCTAACGTGTGTATCGTGTCTGAAGAAGTAGAAGCTAAAGATATGTCTTTGGACGATGTAGTGACTTACATCGCTAAAGTGGTAGCTGACCGTGCCGCACAGGGAAACAACTTCGGTACTGTATTGATTCCGGAAGGATTGGTAGAATTCATTCCTGCCATGAAACGCCTGATTGCTGAATTGAACGACTTCCTGGCTGCTAATGCTGAAGAATTCGGTCAGATTAAGAAATCTCACCAACGTGATTATATCATCCGTAAACTTTCTCCGGAAAACTCTGCTATCTACGCAAGTCTGCCGGAAGGTGTTGCCCGCCAGTTGACTTTGGATCGTGACCCGCACGGAAACGTTCAGGTATCACTGATCGAAACAGAAAAACTGTTGTCTGAAATGGTAGCTACTAAGTTGGCTGCATGGAAAGAAGAAGGCAAGTATGTTGGTAAATTTGCTGCTCAACACCACTTCTTCGGTTATGAAGGACGTTGTGCTGCTCCGTCAAACTTTGACGCTGACTATTGCTACTCTCTGGGTTACACAGCCTCTATGTTGATTGCTAACGGTAAGACTGGTTATATGTCTTCTGTACGCAACACAACTGCTCCTGCTGCCGAATGGATTGCTGGTGGTGTGCCTATCACTATGATGATGAATATGGAACGTCGCCACGGTGAAATGAAACCGGTTATCCAGAAAGCATTGGTGAAACTGGATGGCGCTCCTTTCAAGGCATTTGCTGCGCAACGTGATCGTTGGGCTATCGAAACGGATTATGTATATCCGGGTCCGATCCAGTACTTCGGTCCTACAGAAGTTTGCGACCAGGCAACTAAGACTTTGCAGCTGGAACAAGCTAAATAAATACACTTCAGAGCAGTTGTTGATGTAACAGTTGCAATAACAGCTGCAATGAAAGATTCTTTCAGGCACGGATTACACGGACTACACGGTTTATAAGAAATAACTAAAAAACCGTGTTAATTCGCGTAATCCGTGCCTATCTCTAAAAACATTGATCGTTTAAAGTAAATGCCGCAACGCAACAACCCGATGTCTGCCGTACAGAAGAAAAGAACCGTTTCCACTACCAAGAAAAAGGGAACGACCTCTTCTTCCAAAACTTCCCGTACCTCAAAAAAGGAACAGATGAAGCATCGAACTGTGATGCCTGTCTGGATTCGTAACATTTTGGCAGTGATGATTGTTGGTTGTTTTTCCATTGCTTTCTATTATTTCTTTATCCGTCCTTATGCTTATCGATGGAAACCTTGCCATGGCTTAAAGGAATACGGAGTTTGTATCCCTGATGGATATGATATTCATGGTATTGACATTTCTCACTACCAGGGAAAGATTGACTGGAAAAGACTGTTGCAGAATAAAGAGACGGCTACTCCTTTGCATTTCGTTTTTATGAAAGCTACAGAAGGAGGAGATCATAACGACACAACCTTTGAGGCGAACTTCGCCAATGCCCGTAACCATGGATTTATCCGTGGTGCTTATCATTTTTATATTCCTGGTACGGATGCTTTGAAACAGGCGGACTTCTTTATTCGTACGGTGAAACTGGACACGGGTGATTTACCTCCCGTACTTGATGTGGAAGTGACCGGGCGGAAGGAAAAAAAGGAATTGCAGCAAGGCATTAAACGCTGGCTAGACCGGGTGGAATCTCATTATGGAGTGAAACCTATTCTTTATACTTCTTATAAATTTAAAACCCGTTATCTGGACGATTCCATCTTCAATACATACCCTTACTGGATTGCCCATTATTATGTTGACTCTGTAAAGTATCAGGGGAAATGGGACTTTTGGCAACATACTGATGTAGGAAGTGTTCCCGGTATCAAAGAAGACGTAGACCTGAACGTGTTCAATGGCTCGTTAGAGGAACTTAAAAAGCTGACAATTAAGTAACAGGTATTTCTTTTCCCAACAACTTATCTCTTCTCTCATTTGTTATAATCGTATTATTACTAAAAAAGATACGATTATGAACTTTGATATAGCTATTATTGGTGGTGGTCCTGCCGGGTACACAGCTGCCGAACGGGCAGGGGCCAACGGATTAAAAGCCGTTCTTTTTGAGAAAAAGGCAATGGGTGGAGTGTGTCTCAATGAGGGGTGTATTCCTACTAAAACTTTGTTATATTCTGCTAAAATACTGGATAGCATCAAAAGTGCTTCCAAATATGGCGTTTCTGCCGAATCTCCTTCGTTCGATTTATCCAAGATTATGAGCCGCAAAGACAAAACAGTGAAAATGTTGACGGGTGGCGTGAAGATGACTGTGAATTCTTACGGAGTGACGATCGTGGAGAAAGAAGCTTTTATAGAAGGAGAGAACGAGGGGATGATCCGCATCACCTGTGATGGAGAAACCTATTCCGTGAAATACTTGCTGGTATGTACCGGTTCCGATACAGTGATTCCTCCCATACCGGGATTGTCGGGAGTCAGTTATTGGACTTCCAAGGAGGCGTTGGAGATAAAAGAACTTCCCAAAACGCTGGTTATTATTGGCGGTGGAGTGATCGGGATGGAATTTGCTTCTTTCTTTAACAGCATGGGAGTAAAGGTGCATGTGGTAGAAATGATGCCGGAGATTTTGGGAGCGATGGATAAGGAAACGAGCGGTATGCTTCGCGCCGAATATGCCAAACGGGGAGTCACTTTCTATTTGAATACGAAAGTAGTGGAAGTGAACGCTCATGGAGTCGTGATAGAAAAAGAAGGAAAAGTTTCCACTATTGAAGCGGAGAAAATCTTGCTTAGTGTAGGCCGTAAGGCAAATTTATCCAGAGTGGGGCTGGACAAGCTGAATATAGAATTGCATCGGAACGGGGTCAAAGTAGATGAACATCTGTTGACTTCGCATCCCCGTGTATATGCTTGTGGGGATATTACAGGTTATTCTTTATTGGCACATACCGCTATTCGTGAAGCGGAAGTCGCTATCAATCATATCTTGGGAGTGGAAGACCGGATGAATTACGATTGTGTTCCGGGAGTTGTTTATACCAATCCCGAAGTGGCAGGAGTGGGAAAGACAGAAGAAGAACTGATAAAATCAGGACTTTCTTACCGTGTGTCCAAATTGCCGATGGCTTATTCCGGTCGGTTTGTAGCCGAGAATGAACAGGGAAACGGCCTTTGTAAACTGATTCAGGATGAAGAAGGGAAGATCATCGGTTGCCACATATTGGGAAATCCGGCGTCAGAACTTATTGTGATCGCAGGTATTGCTATTCAGAGAGGCTATACGGTGGAAGAATTTCAGAAGACTGTATTCCCGCATCCTACGGTCGGAGAGATTTATCACGAGATTATGTTTTAACTCTTATTCTGTCTGACCTATGATTCGATGTATCTATACTCCGTTTACTGATATTTACTTTCACTTGGCTGCAGAAGAATATCTGTTGAAGCAGGGAAATGAAGACATTTTCATGCTTTGGCAGGACACTCCTTCTGTGGTAATAGGGAAGCATCAGCGGTTACGGTCGGAAGTCGATCAGGAATGGGCGGAACGGGAGCAGGTACATGTTGCCCGTCGTTTTTCCGGTGGGGGAGCAGTGTACCATGATTTGGGCAATGTCAATCTGACTTTTATAGAAACGACTCCCCGCTTGCCGGAGTTTGTCACGTATTTGCAGCGGACGTTGGATTTCCTGAACTCTATGGGACTGATGGCAACAGGAGGCGAACGATTGGGGATTTATCTGAATGGATTGAAAATATCAGGAAGTGCGCAATGCCTGTACAAGGATCGGGTATTGTATCATTGCACGCTATTGTATGATACGGACCTTACAGCGTTGCATCAAGCATTGAATCCGGAACCGATGGTCGATGATGAAACGTTGTCGTCTGTATATGCTGTTCCTTCCGTTCGGAGTGAGGTAACTAATATTCGCAGGCATTTGTCGGTGGGGACTGTCACTGATTTTAAAGGAAAGGCTTTTCAGTATTTCAGTAAGTCGCAATCTGTCAGTGCTTTCACTAAGGAGGAGATAGAAGCCATCAATCAGCTCCGGGAAGAGAAATATATTCAGAAAGAGTGGATATATAGCCGTTGATGTACAGTTTGTACCGATTGGCATCCGGTTAAAATTTACTTAACTTAAAACTTTCTATTTCAGCCCATTGTTGTAATATATCTAAGGTTGAATAATAAAATTATTGTCTATGTCAAAATTCGAAATAAAAATGCCTAAGTTAGGCGAGAGTATAACCGAAGGGACCATTGTCTCTTGGTCTGTAAAGGTGGGTGACATGATTCAGGAAGACGATGTGCTTTTTGAAGTGAATACTGCTAAAGTAAGTGCAGAAATCCCTTCTCCCGTAGCGGGAAAAGTGGTGGAGATTTTATATAAGGAAGGTGACACCGTTGCTGTAGGAACAGTTGTCGCTATTATTGATTTGGATGGCGAAGAATCATCCGGTACGGAGCCGGCAAGCGAAGGTGCCACAAACGAAGGAGCTGATGCCAGTCAGGTTGCCGCTGATGTTTCCGGAACATCACAATCAGCAGCAGACATTGCTAAGAGTCAATCAGTGAATACTGCATCAACCCCCGTTGATACATCGAAACCCGTTGCTGTTGAGGAAGAACGTTGGTATTCTCCTGTTGTGATTCAGTTGGCGCGGGAAGCTAAGATTCCGAAAGAAGAGTTGGATGCTATACAAGGTACAGGTTATGAAGGGCGATTGAGTAAGAAAGATATAAAAGACTATATTGAAAAGAAAAAAAGAGGCGATATGGCTGAACCGAAGCCGACCTCTGCTGTTGCTGCTCCGGCTGCAAACAAACCGTCGGTGGTTGTTGCTCCCGAACCGATAACTCCGAAAACGTCTCCGGCTGCATCTGCCCCTGCTGCACAGTCGGCTGCTACTTCATCCAAATCGTCTGCTCCTGTTGCCATGCCTGGAGTTGAAGTGAAAGAGATGGATCGTGTTCGCCGGATTATTGCCGACCACATGGTTATGTCTAAGAAAGTATCTCCTCATGTAACCAATGTGGTAGAAGTAGACGTCACCAAACTGGTGCGTTGGCGCGAAAAGAATAAAGATGCTTTCTTCCGTCGCGAAGGAGTGAAGTTGACTTATATGCCTGTGATAACCGAGGCCGTAGCGAAAGCATTGGCAGCCTATCCTCAAGTGAATGTGTCGGTAGACGGATATAACATCCTCTTTAAGAAACATATCAATGTAGGTATTGCCGTCTCTCTGAATGATGGAAATCTGATTGTGCCTGTGGTGCATGACGCCGATCGTTTGAATCTGAACGGCCTGGCAGTTGCCATTGACTCTTTAGCCCTGAAAGCAAGGGATAATAAATTAATGCCGGAAGATATTGATGGCGGTACATTTACTATTACCAATTTCGGAACGTTCAAGAGCCTGTTCGGTACACCGATTATTAATCAGCCGCAGGTTGCTATTTTGGGAGTAGGGTATATCGAGAAGAAACCTGCTGTGATAGAAACACCGGAAGGCGATACGATTGCCATCCGTCATAAAATGTATCTGTCTTTGTCTTACGACCATCGGGTAGTAGATGGAATGTTGGGAGGTAACTTCCTCCACTTTATAGCCGACTACCTCGAAAACTGGCAAGGCTGATAACTGATTGTTTCACTCATTAAGAACTTCATTCACTATGAAAAAGAAATATGATATAAAAACGACAGATGTAGAAACCCTGAAAAAGTGGTATCATCTGATGACATTGGGGCGTGCTTTGGATGAAAAAGCACCGTCATACCTGCTGCAATCTTTGGGTTGGTCTTATCATGCTCCTTACGCGGGGCATGATGGTATTCAGCTTGCCATCGGTCAGGTATTCACTTTGGGCGAAGACTTCCTGTTTCCTTACTACCGCGATATGCTGACTGTACTTTCTGCCGGAATGACTCCGGAAGAAATCATCCTGAATGGTATCTCGAAAGCGACAGACCCGGGTAGCGGCGGACGTCACATGTCGAACCATTTCGCCAAACCGGAATGGCACATCGAAAACATTTCTTCCGCTACGGGAACGCATGACCTTCATGCGGCAGGTGTGGCGCGGGCAATGGTATATTATGGACATAAAGGAGTCGCCATCACTTCTCACGGAGAATCTGCCACTTCCGAAGGATTTGTATATGAGGCTATCAATGGCGCCAGCCTTGAACGTCTTCCTGTGATTTTTGTGATACAGGACAACGGATATGGTATCTCTGTCCCTAAATCGGAACAGACAGCCAACCGCAAAGTAGCCGAGAACTTCTCCGGTTTCAAGAACCTGAAAATCATCTATTGCAATGGAAAAGATGTATTCGATTCGATGAATGCCATGACCGAAGCTCACGAATATGCAAGGGAAACCCGTAACCCGGTGATTGTGCAGGCCAATTGTGTTCGTATCGGTTCCCATTCCAACTCGGATAAACATACCCTGTACCGGGATGAGAACGAACTGGAATACGTAAAAGATGCCGATCCGCTAATGAAATTCCGCCGGATGTTGTTGCGTTACAAACGCCTGACGGAGGAAGAGTTGCAACAGATCGAAGCTGACGCAAAGAAAGAACTGTCGGCTGCCAACCGAAAAGCGTTGGCTGCTCCCGATCCTGATCCTAAGAGCATCTACGATTTTGTGATGCCCGAACCTTATCAACCGCAAAAGTACAAAGAAGGTACTCATGAAGCAGAGGGCGAAAAGACCTTCCTGGTAAATGCCATTAACGAGACATTGAAAGCCGAATTCCGCTACAATCCCGATACGTTTATCTGGGGACAGGACGTAGCAAACAGAGAGAAAGGCGGTGTGTTTAATGTCACCAAAGGGATGCAGCAGGAATTCGGCGAAGCCCGTGTGTTCAGTGCGCCGATTGCCGAAGATTATATTGTAGGCACTGCCAACGGAATGAGCCGCTTTGATCCTAAAATCCATGTCGTGATAGAGGGAGCGGAGTTTGCTGATTACTTCTGGCCTGCCGTAGAACAATATGTAGAATGTACGCATGAGTATTGGCGCAGCAATGGTAAGTTTGCCCCGAATATAACGCTGCGGTTGGCTTCCGGAGGTTATATCGGTGGAGGGCTGTATCACTCTCAAAATATAGAAGGAGCTTTGACTACATTGCCGGGAGCACGAATTGTCTGCCCTTCTTTTGCCGATGATGCAGCCGGATTGTTACGTACTAGTATGCGCTCTAAGGGATTTACTTTGTTTCTTGAACCGAAAGCATTGTATAATTCGGTAGAAGCCGCCACCGTGGTGCCGGAAGACTTTGAAGTACCTTTCGGAAAAGCACGTATCCGCCGTGAGGGTACGGATTTGAGTATTATCACATACGGAAATACGACCCATTTCTGTCTGCATGCCGCCGAACGATTGGAGAAAGAGGGTGGTTGGAAAGTAGAAGTGATCGATATTCGTTCTCTGATTCCGCTGGATAAAGAGGCAATATTTGAATCGGTCAAGAAGACCAGCAAAGCATTGGTTGTACATGAAGATAAAGTATTCTCCGGTTTCGGTGCGGAGCTTGCAGCAATGATTGGTGAGGAAATGTTCCGTTATCTCGACGGACCGGTGCAGCGTGTCGGTTCTACGTTTACTCCCGTCGGTTTCAATCCGATACTGGAAAAAGAAATTTTGCCGGACGAAGCTAAGATATACGAAGCTGCACGGAAATTATTGGAATATTAAAAGATAAGAATGATGAAAAAGATAGGTTTGTTTTATGCTACCAAAGCCGAAAGAACGAGTTGGGTGGCAGAGAAAATACAGAAAGAGTTTGGTGAAGACAAGATAGAAGTAGTGCCTATCGAGCAGGCCTGGCAGAATGATTTTGCTGCTTATGACTGCTTCATTGTGGGTGCTTCCACTTGGTTTGACGGGGAACTTCCTACTTATTGGGACGAACTGTTGCCGGAACTCCGGACAATGAAATTGAAAGGTAAGAAGGTTGCTATCTTCGGTTTGGGAGATCAGATACGCTATCCGGAGAATTTTGCGGATGGAATCGGGTTGCTGGCAGAAGTCTTTGAAGAGGATGAGGCTACCTTGGTCGGTTTTACTTCTTCCGAAGGTTACACTTTCGAACGTTCAAAGGCTTTACGTGGCGAGCAGTGGTGCGGGTTGGTTGTCGATTTGGATAATCAGTCCGAACAGGCGGAAAAGAAAATCAAAGCATGGTGCCAACAAGTCAAAAAAGAGTTCGCGTAACGACTTTATTTCTCTTTATAAGATAGTGACGCTATCCGATGCAAATAGTGACGGTATATGCTATGGATAGCGTCACTATCCCAAGCGTATACCGTCACTATATTTTTTCTGCATTAATCTGGAGTCTAACGCTTGTTTATAGCGTATATCGACTGCGATTTTTGCTTGCTTTCTTATATCTTTTAATGATAAGGGAGCTTTCTCTTTTAAAGATATTTGTTGGCTCTTATCCTTTATAAATAAATTTCACTTCTGCCCAACGGTTCTTCTCTTTATAATGAACGAAAGTCAGTCCGTTCTTCTCGGCTTCTTCGCGGATGGCGGCAATGTCGTCTATATAAAATCCACTCATATAGAGTTCGGAATTCGTATGCATACAGGCAACATATTGCTTCATGTCATTCAGTAATATATTCCGGTTGATGTTGGCGATGATAACGTCGAAAGGTCCTTTTCCTACAAGCGACGAGGCATCTCCTTGTGATACGGCAATATCGTCTACGTGGTTCAATTCGATGTTTTCGATGGAGTTTCGTACGCACCATTCATCAATGTCGATGGCCGTACAGGGACGTGCGCCCCGCATACGTGCGAGGATGGCGAGAATCGAAGTTCCGCAGCCCATATCGAGCAGGGATTTATCTTTCAGTTCGCTGTCCAATAATTCTTCAATGATGAGGCTGGTAGTTTCGTGGTGTCCTGTTCCGAAGGCCATTTGAGGATTGATGACAATGTCATATTCCGCTTTGGGGACATCTTGGTGGAAAGTGCTGTGGATCACACATCGGTTTCCGATAATGATGGGTTGGAAGAAATTCTTTTCCCATTCCTCGTTCCAGTCCTTGTCTTCCGCTTCGGTATATGTATAAGTAATATCCGTATCGGGTAGGGGAAACTCGTTGATGGCAATCTTGATGGCGTTTTCATCACACAATGTCTGTTGGATATATGCGGTCAGTCCGCCTTCACACTCAACAAAACTTTCAAATCCTACTTCACCCAGTATGGCAGCCAGTACGTCATTGACGGTTTCGGTACAAGGCTGGGTGCGGAATGTGAACTCAAAATACTTCATAATTGTTTTTAATGCTGGTGAATAATGTGCAAAGATACAGCAATCCGGGTATAGAAAGTCAAGTTTGCCTGAACTTTATGCCGGTGAGCGTTGTATCTTCTACAAAGATAGTTAGAAATAGGGATTTCCCTATTATCCTTTGGGGAAAATCTCCCCCGGACGAAAAATCTCTTCCTTATCTTTGTAACGTGAATAAGTTTAAGTAATTACATAAACCGAGATGATATGAAAAAGATTGTTTATTTCTTGCTATTTGCCTTGTGCCTTCCGATAGGTATCTTTGCACAAAGCGTTGATGACGACCTTTACTTCGTACCTTCTAAAGACAAACAGGAGAAGAAAGAAACTCCAGTTAAGAAGGAACCGAAGAAACAGGTGACGACTAACATCTATACTTCACCGGGTACTACAGTGGTTGTTCAGGACCGTAAGGGAAGAACACGGGATGTGGATGAATATAACCGCCGTTACGATGCACGTGAAAATGAATTCGTAATGGATAATGATACCTTATATATAAAAGAAAAATCTAATCCGGATTTGGACGGAGAATGGGTGACGGGCGAATTCAATGGTACAACAGACGACTATGAATACGCTGAACGTATCATCCGTTTCCGCAATCCGCGTTTTGCTATCAGTATCAGCAGTCCGTTGTACTGGGATGTAGTTTACGGTCCGAATTCATGGGACTGGAACGTATATACCGATGGTATGTATGCTTATGCATTCCCGACGTTCAGTAACCCGCTTTGGTGGGATTGGCGTTATGGCTCTTACGGCTGGGGATGGAACTATGGCTGGGGATGGAATCGTCCTTACTACTCTTGGGGATATTACCCCGGTTATTGGGGCGGCGGCTACTGGGGTGGCTGGTATGGCGGTGGATATTGGGGACATCATCACCACTGGCATGGTGGTCCTAGCTGGGGCTGGGGCGGAGGTGGAAGCGGTCGTTGGACAGGTCCTACCTATACAAACCGTCGTTCTTCTGGACAAAGCAGTTACAGAAACTCGTCTCGTCAGTATGGTTCAAGTGTAACCCGATCAGGTAGTGGCTCTTCAGTTCGTTCTTCCGGTGCATCTTCTTCTTATAGTAGAGGAGAAAGCTCTGCAAGACGTGTAGTAGGTACTCGTACTTCAGGCAGTTCTGTTAATCGAGTAGAAGGTTCATCACGTCGTAGTAGCAGTACTTATTCCCGCCCGAGTAGCACACGGAGTAGTGGTGGAGCAAGTTCTACTTATTCTCGTTCTTCATCAAGCTCGAGAAGTACTACTGGTAGCAGCACAAGATCATCCTCTTATAGTCGTGGAAGTTCAACAGCCCCGCGCAGTAGTTATTCCGGCGAGAGCCGAAGTTCTTCATCTTCTTATGGAACTTCTCGTTCCTCTTCTTCTTCACGGAGTTATTCACCGGCTTCTTCCGGTAGTAGTTCACGTGGTAGCTATTCTTCCGGTGGCGGTGGTTCTACCAGATCTTCTGGTGGGGGTGGCGGCTCTTCCCGTAGTAGCAGAAGATAGGAAGTCAGGTGTTTAATTAAATGGAATGAAAGGTATGAAAAAGATATTTACTCTAGCTGTATTGGGGTTGTTGGCATCAACAACTCCGGTTGTAGCACAAACAGTTTATGATGGTGCCAAACTGACCGGAAAAGATTTAAACGGAACTGCTCGTTTTGTAGGTATGGGTGGTGCCATGGGAGCTTTAGGTGGAGATATATCCACTATGGGCACGAATCCTGCCGGCATTGGACTATTCCGTAGTAGTGATGTGATGACCTCTTTCGGGTTTTCAGCCTATGGAACCGAAAGTAAATACTTGGATAACAAACTGAATTCAGATAAGTCAAGAGCCTCTTTTGATAATATCGGTTTCGTATTTGCTTCAAAGATCGGGAATAATACTCCTTTGCGCTTTGTGAATTTTGGATTTAATTATCATAAAGCAAAGTCATTCTATAAGAATATGGATATGAAGGGCAACCTGGGCGACTATTCCCAAACTTTCCTCATGGCTTCGCAAGCTGGAGGCATTGAGGGATGGGGCGACAATCCTTATGATGATCCGAATATTGGCTGGCTCTCTGTTTTAGGATATGATGGTTGGGTAATAACAGATATAACGACGGATAAGATTAATCCTGCAACAGGTAAGCCTAATAATATTTATACTGATAAGGACGGAAACCCAATTAATAATTTTAAGGGTGAGCCTTTGTATGTTTCACCGGGAGATTATAGAGGAATGTTCCCTTATGGAAATGCTAATTTTCGTTCTGAAGAGCGCGGTGGTATTGACCAATATGATTTTAATGTTTCGTTCAATATCAATGACCGGGTGTATTTAGGATTGACTCTTGGTGCATATTCTGTTGATTACAGTAAGTACACATATTATGAAGAAGTCTATGAAAGTAATGAAGGGTATGACTTGCAAAGTTGGAATAAGATTACGGGGTCCGGTTTTGATGTAAAATTCGGAGCAATCATTCGTCCATTCGAATATTCACCTTTCCGTATTGGATTGGCAGTTCATACTCCGACCTTTTATAGTTTAGATTATAAGACAAGTGCGCAAATTGCGTCAGATGTGATTAATGAGGAAACTGGAGAGATGAGTGGTGATGTAGTAAAGACTTGGGATCATGTTCCCGGGAAAGCTGACATGATTCGTTCATTCAATTTCCAGACTCCATGGACTTACAATGTAAGTTTGGGATATACAGTAGGTAAGAGTCTTGCTTTAGGAGCTGAATACGAATATCAGGATTATTCTTCTATGAAGTTTAAGGATCCGGATGGTTACTCTTCTTCTTTTGAGTTTGAGAATAGCACGACACCCATGTTGAAGGGAGTTAATACAGTTCGTTTAGGTTTGGAATATAAGGTTATTCCGGAGTTCGCTCTTCGGGCAGGTTATAATTATACTACGGCTGCTTTCCATCAGGATGCTTTCAAGGATCTGCCGTATAACTCTATTCAGACAGATACAGACTTTGCTAACTCTAAATCAATGAGTAATTATACATTGGGTATTGGCTATCGTGGATCAATGTTTTATGCTGATTTGGCTTATAAGTTCTCTACATATAAAGAAAACTTCTATCCGTTTGTGAATGGATTTACAGATGAAGATGGTAGTACAGTCATTGGTTCACCGGAAGCAACGAAAGTTACGAATACACGCAGTCAAGTGTTGTTTACCGTAGGTATGCGTTTCTAACCTAAAAAAGACAGTTTTCAATTTCAATAATAACTTTTGTGTGTAAAAAATCCCTGGAATGCTGAGTGTCTACAGCGGTTCCGGGGATTTTTATTAGTATCACTTTTTATTCTTCAGTCTTATCTGAATAGTGGAGTTCGTTCGTCAATGATTCCGCGTCTTGCGTACATTTTTACCGCAACAGGAGTTCCGGCTTCTATGGTAATGTCCTCCTCTGCGATGATAGGTTCTTCTTTACCGTCCTCCAGGATAACCGTTCCTATTTTCTCGCCGGCTTTGATGATCTGTGGAATCAAGTTAGTCAAGATACCTTCAGATACTTTCCGGATATCAATGTATTCCGGTTTTGCATTGGGGTCAGCTTCGATTTTACCGCTGAACAGGTCTTGCACACCTTTGTTTTTCAAGAACAGTTTAACGATTGCTCTACCTTCGTACGGCTGGTTGTTCTCGTCGAGCAGAACGACGGGCGTTGTCATTCTCTTGAATGTAAGAGCAACATTCTTAGAACCTTTGTTGGCTTGGGCTGTACCGAACAAATATTCTAAGCCACCCTTGATTTCACGATAGCGGCTGCTCAATGATCTGGTAGTAGCAGCTTCGTCGGTCAATTCAGGATAATGAGCATAGAAAGTAACCGTTTCCGAATCGGTGTCTGCTTCGTTCCAAGTCTGGCTATCCATGCCTATGGCAAACGGATGATAATCCTGCTCGGCAACGGACATGGAGATGACATCTCCGGCAGCGAAATTGCTCTTTAACGGAAGTGTCAGACTACTGCTGTTACGAGTAAGAGCATTGTTGATACTTTGGTCAATAGAAGTAGAAAAGTCGATCACTCCTTTACTGGGATCTTGCAGTTCTTCTTGCTGTTGACAACTGAACAGGCATACTGATGCCATAACAAATAAAAGGCTTTTTCTTTTCATTTGAGGGTAATTAATAGGTTAATAATAGTGAGAGGTTTTCTAATATTCTACTCTGTCTTCTTTGGCCACCCAGGCTTTGAAGGCAGTAAGGGCTTCATTATGTAGTAGGATTTCGGAAGGCAGCTTTCTGTCTTCAGGTTTCAGTTGCAGTTCGTCATAGATAAAAGAGTCGTCGAAGCCGATGTTCTTGGCATCGGTCTTGTTGTTTCCATAGTACATCTTGTCCAGGCGTGCCCAATAAATAGCACCCAGGCACATGGGGCAAGGTTCGCAGGAAGTATAGATTTCGTATCCGCTAAGATCAAATGTTCCGAGTTTGGCAGCTGCGGCACGTATAGCGCTCACCTCGGCGTGAGCCGTAGGATCACAAGATGCAGTGACACGATTAACTCCTGTTGCAACTATTTCTCCGTCTTTCGTGGCAATCACAGCACCGAAAGGACCTCCACCATTTTCAACATTTTCTTTTGAAAGCTCGATCGCTTTTCTCATTAAAGCTTCTTTAGTCATGGCACAAAAAATATATTGTTAGTTTCATTTCTTCTTTGCTTCTTTCTACAAAGATAGAAAAAACTAACAATATACAATGGGATGTCCCTATTTATTTTTTAACAATACCGGCAGAATCCGGAAAAAGAAGGAACTTTTTTTTGCTTTTTTTAGGGTTATAGCTTACCTAAGATCTTGTCCATTACCCAGTTAGTCAACGTTGCGCTTTCGCCGTCACAAGAGCAAACCGACTTACCCAATAAGTGGTCTACTACAGCTTGGATAAGAGGCTGTTGCACGTGTTCCGGGTTGCCGATACAGATTTCTTCCCGTCCTTTCTCGGTATGTAGTCCGATAGGTTCGTAAGTAAAGACGGAGAAGCAAATCATTCCTTTGTCACCGATAATCTCTATGCGGTCTTCGCGGGCAGAATCATGGGCTACGAAGCACCAGGAACCACTACCCACCAGTCCGTTGTCAAATTGGAAACAGGCGCTTAATGTATCTTCGGCAGGATAAAGCCCGCCGCGATTACTCTTGTAACCGCTTGCTTCGAGGATGCAACCGAACATATCCTGCAACAAATCAATCTGATGCGGAGCAAGGTCGTAGAAGTAGCCGCCTCCGGCAATATCAGCCTGCACACGCCAGGGAAGATTATCACGATTGTAATCCAGATCGCGTGGCGGCTGGGCAAAACGAATTTGTACATTGATAACGTTGCCGATCGTCCCGTTCTCTACTAATTCCTTTACTTTCTGGAAATAAGGAAGATAACGGCGATAGTATGCTACGAAACAGGGAACTCCCGTTTCATTGGATATACGGTTGATTCGGGTACATTCTTCATACGTCACCGCCATTGGCTTCTCAATATAGGCCGGTTTACCCGCTTTCATGGACATAATGGCATACGTAGCGTGTGAAGAAGGAGGAGTGGCGATATAGACAGCGTTTACTTCCGGATCATCTATCAGCTCCTGTGCATCGTCATACCATTTCTTGATTCCTCTCTCTTTGGCATACGCTTTCGCTTTCGCGCCGTCACGACTCATCACGGCTACGACTTCCGAATGTTCTACTTTCTGGAAAGCGGGACCGCTTTTCGTCTTGGTTACTTCTCCGCAACCAATGAAGCCCCATTTGATAATCTTTTCACTCATAATATAATATACCTATTGTGTCTGTTCTAACAAACCCCAAAGATAAAGCTATTTTTTGTCAAGAGCAACTTTATTGATTATTAACTTAGCGGGGACAGTTGGAAAACAGACATTATGTTTTGTTTCAACAGAAGCTCTGTTTTATCGGAACAGAGGCTCTGTTTCAGGCAAACAGAACGTCTGTTTGAGGCGGATATATACTTCATTTCGGTAAGAAGCAAGGTGAACACTGCTGATCCTCCGGCTGAAGAACCATAACCACCGGGCAAAGCGCAAGGAAAAGCCGGGGCGGGGAGAGGTTTTTCCCGGCTGGATAAAAAGAAAGGAGAGAATCGCGATTCCCTCCTTTGCATGTAGTTTAATTAAAACTACTTTATCATTAACTCTGTAAAGATACAACATTCGAAAGCGAAAGTCAAGTCTTTGGGAGTTTATTTCTGGAAATAGACATGAATATATCTATCTTACATTCTGTTTTTGATTGTTTTCTTCTGAACTGTAAAATGATAAGGTTATTCTTTATCATAGTACTTTTTATAAATCTTCTGGTATTCTTTCTCCTTTTGGAATTTATCCAGCCATGCATTCAAACTATCGAGTAAAGCGGGTGATTGTTTGCTGACTGCCCATGAGTAGAATTGTGTAAAGCTGATGGCTGTATTTATATCTATCTGCGGGATGGAATCGGCGGCCGCGCGTGCGATGCTTTCGTCACAAACGGCATAGTCGATATCCCCATGAGCTACCATTGAGATTAATTGTTCGGAACCGTATTTCTCTATTTCTTTGATATAAATGGTATCGCCGATTTCATTACCTAGATTCTGAATACGCAGAATAGAAGGAGACCCTTTTACTACGTGAAGTGTCCGCCCGGCCAAGTCCAGCTGGCTACGGATATGGAGTGAGTCGTTTTCTCCGTTTTCTTTCCGTTGCACGAGCACTTGCTTGTTGAGCGTGATGGGAGAGGTGAGGAGCAGAGAGTCTTTCAGTTCGCTGGTAGCTAATATACCGCAGGCAATTACGTCGTAACGTCCCTCGCTTAATCCTTCCAGCCGTTCTTCAAAACTCATCAGGGGTGTTATTTCGGTTTTCAATCCCTTGTCATGGGCAAAAGCCTGTATCAGCTCGTAATGAAAACCGGAAACGGTATCGCCGTCCACGTAGAAACTGATCGAGTTATATTCAGTCGCTACACGCAATATACCTTCTTTGGCAATGGCTGCATAATCACGCGGGTGTCCTGACGGCTTTTCCTGATTACTGCATTGGCGGATAGAAAAGATGATTGCCAATACAATGATTACGGGCACTAAATATCTGGCCAGTCTCAATTTGGGGCGTGTTACCATAAGCCATATAGATTTTGTTAATCATAGAAATTCCATGAAAGACCGAATTTCAGTACACGCGGGTTGATAGGATAGTGAGGAGCCAAGAAGTAATTCGGGCTGCTCATACCTTGATTCACGTGATACATCATTACATAGAAACGTGTACGCTTTAGGTGTAAGTTTGCGTATACATTCACGATCGGATAACCTCCTATCTCTACCTGGTCATTTTCCGGTTGCAAATAGAAGTTTTGGATAGCCGGCATATAAGCGGGTGCATTGTATTTACTGAAATAACGCACGTCGGCACCCAATTGTACACTAAGCACTTTCTTTGCCAGCTTGAACTGCATATAGAAATTGTGATACAGCGAAAGATCAGGCAAAGGCAATACGGTCTGGTCGCTGGACTTTTGCCAGGTTACTTCATTATCTAAATGGAAGATTCCCAATTTGAAGTCCTGATTAAGACTTGCTGACAACACCTGTATACTTCCGCTTTTCTGTTCCGGCACTGCTTGTTGGTTGAAATAAGTGTAGTTCTTTATGTTTTCAACTCCTGCCTTCAAACGTGTTCTCCAACGTGCAATGCTTAATTCTCCTTCAATACGGGTACGAAATTCTTTGTCCATATCATTGTCCCACATGAAGTGTTTGGAATGATAATGACGCATATAGAAAGGCGCAAGCTTATTGCTGACTTCACCACGGGCTATAAGGCTCACAGTGTCTTTCCATAACGGAAAGTTAAGGTCGATATCTCCTTTTACATTGAATTGTCCGATTGCTTTTCCGGCGAGTCCCACTTCACCAATGGCATGGTAATGAAGTACATTTCCTTCACGTTTGGATAATTCGCCTCCAACAAATATTTCATTTTCATTGTATTTGTCGGGCAACGGATTCCCCTCCATATTCATAAGAGTATACTTGCTGATTTTATAGGAAGCAAATGCCGTGAGTCCGGCTTTGGCATATTTATTGAATCCTTCGAGTAGAGCAATACCTATGGTATTCTTGATACCCATATAGGTAGTACTGTCTCTGGCAATCGGATTATCCGGTTCCAAATAGGTGTTTTGATAATAGTTCTTTTCACGCATGTCATCATCAGAGTTGAAACTATGACGTGCACGCTCTACCTGAATGGTATGTATAAAACTAGTGACCGGCACAAACTCTTGTTTGGCGGGAGTAGTGTCATTTTCGGCCTGCGGTATGTCGCGGCTGAATCCCAGATTGTAACGTTGGGTCAGGAATACATAAAAGTCATGATTACGGTTGGTTGTGGCGCTTAGTACAGTCGGGATATTGGTTGATTCATATTCTCTTTGGCCTTGTGCCATCTCTTCAGGAGCAGTGATGTATCGGTCGTCCTCAATACCTCCGTTTTCATTTGTTTTGAGATAATTGTTGCTGTATATAGCTTGCATCTGATAGCGGTCGCCGATATAACTACCGAAAATTGCCGCATTGAAATAAGCCGTATTTTGGTTATTATAATATCCTCGTCCGTACAAGTAATCTATGTTAAAACCGAAAGCCAGCTTCTTGTTTATATTGACAGAGAAATAAGACTTAAAGCGTTCTTCTCCGTTTATTTTATTACCGGCTTTATGATACGTCAGATTGGTATAAGGTACGTTACTATTGGTGAAATTGAACTCCGTAGGACGAATAAAGAAACTGGAGAAAGGCTCCATAAAGATAGTCGGTTCCGGATCACGACGTTCAAAGAAGATGCGTGACATACGGGGAGAACCCATATTGGCCAGATAATTATAATGTCCGGTAAGTCCTTCGGTAAGATTTGAATTCTGGAAGTGGTGATAAACAGTATCCGCCGGGATGATAGTCCGGTCGCCCAACTGATTATTAATACGCCACATATATAATTTCGGAGGTAACCCCTGTACTTCTACATTTGCACTATCCAGTCTGTCCGGAATCATGGCAGGGTCCACCTGGTTACCGTATTGGTCGTATCCGTTCTCGTCCACTCTCTGGCGACCATTATCGAACTGTGCATGGACAGTTGTCAAACCTATAACGGAAAAGATTATATATAATAGTAAGATTCGTCTCATAATTGGAGGCAAAGATACTTACTTTAATTGATTTAATGATAATGGATAATTGAAAATTATGTTGCATACGTACTATACGTAGCTAATAATTATCAATTATCCATTGTACATTATCTGTTAATTAAACCTCACGGATTAACTCCATACCTTTCTTGATAGCTTCCTCGTTCATAGGAATCAAGTGATGGTGGCGTTCCGGCAGGGTTTTCTTAAGTCCTTTGATAACATTCTCCAACGTTACGATGGGGCGAAGCTTCAATAATCCGCCAAGTACGATCATGTTGAATGCTTTGGCATTGTTCATCTCGTTGGCTGCATCCATTGCGTCGATACGATATACCTTAATATCCTTACGGGTAGGAGGGTTGATAATTCCGTAACCGTCATAAATCAGGATACCGCCGGGTTTCACTTTGCTTTCAAACTTCTCGAGTGAAGGCTGATTCAGAATGATGGCAGCGTCGTATTTACTAAGAATCGGTGAGGATATTTTGTCATCGCTTACAATAACTGTAACGTTGGCTGTTCCACCTCGTTGTTCGGGACCATAAGCGGGCATCCAGGTCACTTCTTTGCCTTCCATCAAACCGGAATATGCCAGAATCTTACCCATAGACAATACGCCTTGTCCACCGAATCCTGCTATAATTATTTCTTCTTTCATTGTTCTGTTGACTTTTAGCGTTATTCTTTATCTTTTAAATCACCCAGCGGATAGAATGGGAACATGTGTTCTTCCATCCATTTGTTCGCCTTCTCCGGAGTCATCTTCCAGCCTGAACTACAAGTGGAAACGATTTCTACCAGATTGGAACCTTTACCGTTCATGGAGTTCTCAAAAGCCTTGCGGATTGCCTTCTTAGCCTTGCGGATAGCCGGTACGGATTGTACGGACTGACGGGTTACGTAAGCAGTTCCTTCCAGTTGGGCTGCGATTTCAGTAATCTTCAATGGGTAACCGTGAAGTTCAACGTCACGTCCGTAAGGACAAGTCGAACTCTTCATGCCTACTAGTGTAGTCGGTGCCATCTGACCGCCTGTCATACCGTAGATCGCATTATTGATAAAGATAATCGTGATGTTCTCACCACGGTTCAAAGCGTGGATTGTTTCGGCTGTACCGATACAAGCCAAGTCACCGTCACCCTGATAAGTGAAAACAAGACGGTCCGGCCACAGGCGTTTCACAGCAGTTGCCACAGCAGGAGCACGTCCGTGTGCTGCTTCCTGCCAGTCAATATCGAGATAGTTGTAGGCAAACACTGCACATCCCACCGGAGAGATTCCCACAGTTTTATCTTCCATACCCATTTCCTCAATGACTTCGGCAATGAGTTTGTGTACCACACCGTGACTGCAACCCGGGCAGTAGTGCATGGCGTTATCGTTCATCAGAGTCGGTTTTTTGTAAACCAGATTCTCGGGTTTGATTATTTCTTCTTTAGTCATAACTTCATCTCCTTATCTGTTGGTGAACCGTATAAAAAACTCCATCAGCTTGACAAAGATTGCCGCGCCGCATACGTAGATAAACATTTTGAAATCATCTTTTGCTACAAAGTAGGTGATGATGGCTGCAACAGCCAATATCATAAATAGGATGTTCAGTACGTTTCTTATTTTATCGGGATTCATTGTTTCGTTATTTGATTATTTTTTCTTTCAAGGCAGTTACAATTTCATCCGGATCGGGAACGATGCCACCTAGACGTCCGAAATGTTCTACCTTTACTTTACCGTTAACAGCGAGACGGACATCTTCAATCATCTGTCCGGCATTTAGTTCCGTAACGAGCATACCTTTTACTTTATCAGCGTATGCAGCAATCGCTTTGGTTGGGAACGGCCACAGTGTAATCGGGCGAAGGATACCTACTTTAATTCCTTTTTCACGGGCTAGTTCCATTGCTTTCTGGCCAATACGTGCCATTGAACCGAAAGCGATAATCAAATACTCTGCATCTTCGCAGTTGATCTCTTCGAAGCGTACTTCATTTTCTTCAATTTCACGATATTTAGCTTGAAAACGGAGGTTGTTGATTTCCATGGCTTCCGGTTTCAATTCGAGGGAAGTGATAATATTCGGTTTGCGGTCTTTTGCTTTTCCGGTAGCAGCCCATGGACATTGTTCAATTACTTCTGCTTCCGTGCGGCGTGGCTTTTGTGCAGGAAGAACAACCTTTTCCATCATCTGACCGATCACACCGTCGGCAAGGATAATAGCCGGATTACGGTATTTGAAGGCCAGTTCGAATCCTAATGCTACGAAATCCGCCATTTCCTGTACGGATGCCGGAGCGAGGGCAATCAGTTTGTAGTCTCCATGACCACCACCTTTCACTGTCTGGAAGTAGTCAGCCTGGCTGGGTTGGATAGTTCCCAATCCGGGACCGCCACGCATTACATTCACAATCAGACAAGGAAGTTCGGCACCGGCCAAATAAGAGATTCCTTCTTGTTTCAAGCTCACACCCGGACTTGAAGATGAGGTCATAACCTTCTTTCCGCTACCTGCACCTCCATATACCATATTGATAGCTGCCACTTCACTTTCCGCCTGGAGTACTACCATGCCGGTTGTTTCCCACGGTTTCAGTTCGGCAAGCGTTTCCAACACTTCCGATTGGGGAGTAATAGGATAACCGAAGTAACCGTCGGCACCGCAACGGATAGCTGCGTGGGCGATGGCTTCGTTTCCTTTCATTAATACAACTTCTTCTGCCATATTCTTTTCTTTTATTCTACTTTTACTTTATACACTGAAATACATCCGTCCGGACAAACCGTTGCACACGAGCTGCATCCGTTACAGGTATCTTCCTTCACTTGCCAGGCATAGTTATAGCCTTTCATGTTTACCTCTTTATTGAGGGCGATTACATCGAGCGGACACGCCACTACACACAGGTTGCATCCTTTGCAACGCTCCGTGTCGACTACGATTGCTCCTTTGATTTTTGCCATAATCTTTATTTTATTACGTTATCTTTGAGTACGGTTATTGATTATACATCTCTTTTATTGATTGAACATATCCTTGTGGTAGAAGTTGAGGATATCTATTGCCATCTTCCTGGCCTGAACGGCAGGACTGTCCGGATTGAGCTCGATGGCATACTGGTAGTTGTCCAGTGCCTGCTTCCAATCTCCTTTCTTTCGGTAGGCATTTCCCCGTAAATAGTAAAGAGTATCTTTCTCTTTTTCGACAGAACTGTCCTGGAGAAGCTGGTCCAATTGCTTAATCGCTGTGTCCACATCCCCCTGATTGATAAGCTCTTTTAGGTTGTCTATTTGCTCCATTTCTTTTCGTCTTTCGGGATTCTGAAACGCAAAGATAGTTTTTATTTATGTAAACAGGGCAAATGAGGACGGAAATTTGCAACGTTTTGAGTTTATTGCATATTGTATAGTAGAGGTGGAATTTGCCTTTTTCTTGACATATCCGTAACTTTATTAATCAAAAAACGATATGAATCAGGAGTTATTATTGTTTTTGGAGTTGTAGTTTATTCATTATTTATATCCATGTCTAATCACTTTATATGGTTGAACTATTGTCAACAATATTCTGTGGCTTATCGAAATTAAGATAAATAGCCTTGCCTAAAAAGTCGTCAAAAGAGGGTGCTATATACTTAATAGAAGCTATATCTAAATCTCCTAAATCTACCCTATATATACTATTGTTTGGCAGGTGGAAAATATATCCAATATCACCATCCATGCCAAATGCTAAATACTCTTTTTGAAGATATTTGTGTATTCCATAGTCATTATTGTAAGCAACAATATCTTCAATAGCCCATATATAGATGTAGTTATCTCCTAATTTACCCTCGCCACCATTGCTCCATAACAGAAATCTTTTGTACTGATAGGGCAAGGTTGTATTTAGAAGTTTTTCTACGTCTTCAATAGACGCTGTATTTGCACCATTCTTTATTATACCATTTACTTTCTATTACTTCCATATTGATTTTGTTGTACTACTGTTAATGTGTTTCAGCTAACTGCTGTTTCCTCGTTTATTTTTTTATTTTGATAAATGTTAATCTCAGACGGATCATTTCTTTTAGGACAATTTACCCGTTTGTTACTGATATTATTTCGCTTGCTATTATTTTTCTTTGTTGCTTATTTATGTCCGAAGAGCAGTGGATGCAATTCATGGCATCCACTGCATATAGTTTTGTAGTATGCTTGGAAAGCGGTACACCTATTCTTTTTAATACTGGTTTAATCACTTCATAAATGATACTTATATCTGCATTACTGGTGATTCCCTGCTTTTTAACAAAATCTATTATGCAGTTCAATCTGCATATATATTCTTTATACTCCACATATTGATTTTCTTTTAAGATATAGTGCAATATGATTTTACTTTGCTTTTCGCAGATTCTTGCCGCTTGCTGTATCGATTGGCACATAAAATCTTTTTCTTCTTTTGTGGTAGTTTGAAACCACAAATCATTCTTACCCAATATTTCACCTATTCGTAAGTAACAATCCTGTGGCAATAATATAGGTGAATACATCGCCCATGTATATGACAATGCTGTATAAAATGAAACAGTTTTTCTTCTGTCTTGATACAAAGAAGAAGACTCAATACCTACACAGACTATTAAGCCATTATCCATTTCTTTATAAAAGACTTTATTGCGGTCTTTATTGTATGGCAATGGCAAATAGCCCATTGATAGCAGTTGATTATTTATAAAATCATTCTTTTTCATTTTATTATTGCACTATCGGTAATGGTTTGCGGCTTGCTGCCGTTTATGTGGTACAGGTGCTTGTTAGTAGCATCATTCCATTTTATACATTTTTTTCTCCCAACCTTTTAATTCTTGAAGAACAGGTTTAGGATTTTGTAATATCTGATTAAGAAATTCTATAAAGTTGGGTGCTAATACTTCTGTTTCAGGCGTTTCGTAATCAAAGAGAAGGATTTCACCTTCTTTATTCTCATCATCTGTCAATTTAAGAGCTATCACGCCATAATCAGAATATCGACCTATTGCAAAATACCCTTTGTTAAGAATTTCTTCTTGCAGTTCCTCATTATTTTCAATTAAGATTTTATTCCATGAATGAATGGGCTTTGGATATAGACGAACATCTAAATCCCAAAATATTTCATAAAAGTGTTTGTATTTCAAGTAGATCTTATATGAAAGCGGAAGAATAACATTTAATTTACTTTCTAATTTGGAAATATCCTCGTCTGAAATTTGATTATCTATCGCTTTCCATACATGGTCTTTTTCCGTAATAATGTCCACCATATAATTAGTATGTTCCGGTTGAGTGACATATATCTTAACCGATTTCCCTTGTGGTATAATATTATCAAATGTGTCCTGCATTTCAGGCTCTATGTGTTCTTCATAAGAAGGGACATACATAAGATATTCTCTGTGTTCTTGCACAAAGCCCCAACATTCATCTACATATTTTCTTATTACTTCTTCCATATTTATTTTTTCTAAATATTTTTTCACTCCGTTCTTGTCTATTTGATTACAATATTGGAGAATTTTACGCTGTACACTTCAACTCTTTATTCTGATCTTTCACATACATTCTGAAAATTCACCAATAACACTTGTATTACATATAACTTTTAGACGATATATCCTTCACTGATACTTCTTCTGCTTTCATTAACTAGTTCCATTTTTTGTTTCATACCTTGAAACGAATGGTTTCCCGTAGTGAAACAGTTTGTTTCTCGGTGTGAAACGAATCGTTTCACCCTTTGAAACTTTTAGTTTCTAGCGCTTGAAACAAAAAGTTTCAGCAGGCTGGAAACTGGTTAGAACGCGGCTTTACCAATTATACTCATCCGTGTAACTGTCAAAGACCGGTTCTTCGGTGATACCTTTCCGGTGAAAAAGTTGGCGGATATAGTTTTGATCTGCGGGGCTTAGGAAGCGTTCTTCGCGATAAAAGCGATAGTAAAGCGTTTTTCCGAAATGTCCGATCAGTTGTTGCTTGATATTTGTTCCGTCCTTATAAGGTACGTTGTCCAGCAGGTGGCTGATACCCCATGCCACATGTATCTTTTCTGCGTTTTGGAAGTGGGGACAGTCAATGCCGGTGGCCGGAATACACATTGGGTTTACGATGCTGATGTAGGACGTGTCAGCGGTAGTGAGAAGTGCAGCCACCCGACGCAGGCAGTTACAAGCTTTCGGACATTGCTCGTTGTAGCAGCGGGCGTAGTTGAAAGGGACTGTTTTGTTTTTTAATTTATTGTCGTTCATTTTATATTGTATATTACATACATAATTGACAAAGGTAGTGCTTTTATTGTGGAAAGGTACAGTTTGAAAAAGAAAAAACGTGAAAGGATGGGTGAAGGGAACACCCTTCACCCATAAACTGCTTATAGATAGGATAATACAAGGAAAAGTGAAGGGTGAAGAGATTGTTCATTATAACTCTTCGCATACCCGCATTTCCATACCTTTATATACCACTACAATCTTGTGTAGTTGCGTGGAGCCAATAGCTTGTTTCACCGTGTCTGTGTCGGCATAGCGATTGGCCTGGGCGATGGCTTCTTGACGCAATTCCTCCACACGGTTTTCAGAATCGCGATATTTGGCGTATTTTAACTCAACGATGTAGCTGTGTTTCATGTCAGAATATATGTCCAACATGGGACAGAGGAAAATATCGACGTAACCCGCTTGTGTATCTTGCTCGGAGATAGGACGGTAGAAGCGGTTTTGCGCAGTCATGGCCAAGGTGAAGCCGTGAACGAAGAATTCGCCCTTTTGCTTGTCACGCTGGGATGCATAACGTTTCAGGCAGTCGGCAATGTAACCGAAATAGGCTTGCCAGTTGCCATCATAGGCGAGCTGGCTTGAAAGTTCGCTCTTTTCGTAGCTGCTGAAATTCAAATCTGCGTCGTTGTAGGTATTCAGCAAATAAGTGTAGAGCTGCTCTTGAACCACCAGGTTCGGAATGGTCAGTTTGGTCTTGCCTTTATCTATTCCGCTAATGGTCAACATTCCGAAATAGTATAGCAGGCTTATAAAATTGTCAGGATTGGTGATGTTGACAGCAGGGAAACCTTTCTTCAGTTCGCCAGTGATATAACCTTGACTCACTAAAGTTTGAATGACGGAAGCATCGTGTGCAAACTCCTTATCCTTTCGAATGAGCATACGCAGCTTTTCATAGTCGATACGTATATTATCTTCTATCATTTCTCGTGGCGCTTTGCCGTTATCTATGTAATTCTTCACGAAGTAGAGCACCATGTTGGAGTTGTACATGGTAGTTTCACCGTAACAATCCTGCGCGAAGCAATAATTGTCGTACCATGGTTTCATTATTTCTATCAGTTCGTCAACAGTATGGCGGAAAGGACTGTTCGTTGAATAATAAGTCAGCATTTCGCGCACTTCTTCTTCGGTGAACCCCATCATTTGGTTAAATTGGGGGGTAAGTGAGTAATTCGTGCCGATGTTGAAGCCACTCGTCAGGTCATCCATCGTTACGGGGCTTACGCCGGTGATGAAACAACGCTCTATGCTGGAATAAGTTCCTGCCTTCACCTTATTGAAGAAAGCACGCAGATAACCTTCGCCATGCGTTTCATCAGTGTAGCGGTGCAAGCTTTTGGCATCAGAAAGGATGGCGTTGGTGAAGTGGTCGTATTCGTCAATGAAGAGATACATTTTCTGTCCGGCACGTTCGCACTCCGAAACCAAATAGTCCAGTTGGTTGACAGCCCCGTCCTTTTCGTCCAATCGTTCTCTGATACCTTGTGGCAGGAGGTCGGAATAGACTTCACAGAAGAAGTCGAAGCGAATTTGGCAATGTGCATCCAGTCCTTTTCGATAATCGTTCAGTTCGCTGGTGATGCCTGAAAAGTTGAGGTAAAGCACCAGATAGCTGTTGCGGTTTGCTGTGGGATGCTTCCCGATGTAGAGGTCGCCAAATAAGTCGTCGAACTTATCGCGGGTACGCACATCGTAGTAGTGTTGCAGTACGTTCAGCGTGAGGCTTTTGCCGAAGCGGCGAGGACGGATGAAGAAAAAGAACCGGTCTGCCTGCTCTATCATAGGAATGAAGCGGGTTTTGTCTACATAATAATAGTCTTCGCGGCGGATGACTGCGAAGTTCATCATACCGTAAGGTAAACGCTTTCTGTTGGGTACTATATATTCCATTGGATCCATTTCATGTCCTCCTGCTGATTTCTTATTTAACAACTTGCTTATTAATAGCGTTAACGACACAAAGATAGTAAAAGTTCTTGTTGGGTACGAGGCATCCTCAAAAAAGTATTGGAAAAACTCATTCACACTAAGAACTGCAGCCCTGGCAAAGCTATTTTGAAACAGCAGTGAAGGGGTGGAAATAATTCTCGGGGTTAGCTTGTATTTACTGAAAGATACTGTATTTTTGTGCAGAACTAAAAAAAGAACAGACTATGTTGGACATTATTTTGATCGTAATTAGTGCCCTTTGTATGATAGCCGGGTTAGCAGGTTGTATTCTGCCGTTTCTTCCCGGTCCGCCTATTGCTTATGTGGGGTTGGTTATTCTGCACTTCACGGATAAGGTACAATATTCTACGACACAATTAATCGTATGGCTATTGATTGTAGCTGTTTTGCAGGTATTGGATTATTTCACTCCGATGCTGGGAAGTAAATATAGTGGCGGTAGTAAATGGGGTAATTGGGGATGTATCATAGGAACTCTTGTCGGTCTTCTTTTCTTGCCTTGGGGGATTATTCTCGGTCCGTTTCTAGGAGCGGTGATTGGTGAACTATTAGGAAATAAAGAGTTCTCGCAGGCACTCAAATCAGGTGTGGGCTCTTTACTCGGATTTATATTCGGAACTTTACTGAAGTTCGTTGTCTGCGGTTATTTTTGCTATCAATTTATCATAGGTCTTATTCGGTAACCTATTTGATGTTGTAAAACATTCCTAAGAATAACCTATCTATTGCTTTTACATAGAGTACTAAATCGATGTGTGTTCGTCTTTATTGAAGTAGCACATTGAGGTAGTACCATGAAAAAGACTTTTATTTATCTTTCTTTTATCATTTTCTTGGGGTGCTTTCCCTCGCTTTTTGCGGGAGAAATTTATGTATCCCTGCAGGGGAATGATAAGAATCCCGGGACAAAGGAAGCCCCGTTTAATACATTAAACCGGGCAATCAAGCAGGCTCGTGAATGGCGTAGACTGAATCGGCCGGAAGTAGCCGGAGGAATTTATATTCGTTTGGAAGAGGGTGTTTATGCCCAGCGCAATTCTCTATTTCTTCGTCCAGAAGATAGTGGGACACCCGATTCTCCAACAGTGATTTGTGCAGTAGATGGTGCTCATCCTGTGATTAGTGGTGGAGTTGCTGTTACGGGGTGGAAGCGTGGATGTAATCATCCGGCAATTCCTGAAAAGCTAAGGCAGAAGATATGGTCGGCAGAGGCTCCCCTAATAGGAAATAGAAGAGTAGAAACCCGGCAAATGTGGGTGAACGGTCATAAAGTTCAAAGAGCTGCGCAATTTCCTGACGGAGGATTGGAACGAATGATTGACTTCAATCCGGAAGAGCAGACAATAACGATCCCCGTTTCTCAAAGTGTAAATCCGGAAAGACTTCAAAATGCCGGTCAACTGGAAATGATTGTCCATCAACGCTGGGCGATTGCTATTTTGCGCGTGAAAAGTATAGACGTGAAAGACGGACAAGCTGTAGTTCGCTTCCATGAACCTGAAAGTCACCTGGAGTTTGCGCATCCCTGGCCGCAACCCGTCATCGGAGGAGAGAAAGGAAATTCTTCCTTTTGCCTGACCAATGCACTGGAATTGCTGGACCAACCCGGTGAATGGTTCCAGGAATATCCTTCCGGCACGATTTACTATTATCCGCAGGCGAGCGAAAATATGGAAACAGCTGAAGTGATTATCCCTGCCTTGGAAACTTTAGTGACCATAGACGGTACATTGTCTCGTCCGGTAAAACATATACAATTTAACGGAATTACTTTTGAGCATACCTCCTGGATGCGTCCTTCTTATCAGGGACACGTCACTCTGCAAGGGGGATTTCCTTTATTGGATGCCTATAAACTACAAGAACCGGGGCTTCCGGAAAAAGCGGAACTGGAGAACCAAGCTTGGATCACCCGTCCCGAAACAGCGATACGTGTAAGAGGTGCCGAGCATATTGATTTCAAGCATTGCACCTTCCATCATTTATCGTCCACCGGACTGGATTATGAATGGGCCGTTACTGCATCGAGTGTCGAAGATTGTCAATTTACGGATATTGGAGGAACGGCTTTACTGGTCGGTGCATTTCCGGACGGAGGATTGGAGACGCACATTCCTTTTATTCCTGCTGACGTACGGGAATTATGTTCCCATATTACTATCAGAAACAATTTCATCAGTAATGTGACTAATGAGGACTGGGGATGTGTAGGTATCGGCGCCGGATATGTCAGAAACATGGATATTTCTCATAATGAAGTCTGCCATCTGAACTATTCAGGGATTTGTGTAGGCTGGGGATGGACATCGCTGGAGAGCGGAATGTGCAACAACCGGATAGAAGCAAACTATGTACATCACTTTGCCCGTCGGCTATACGATGCAGGCGGTCTGTATACTCTTTCCAACCAGCCGGGTTCCGTCATGCGAAATAATCGGATCGAACATTTAATCGAGGCACCCTACGCTACGAATGACCGGGCTTTTTATATCTATCTGGATGAAGCTACGGACGGATATACAATGGAGAACAACTGGTGTCCCGCTGAACGTTTTGATTCGAACCGCCCCGGGAAAAAGAACGTGTGGAAGAATAACGGGCCTCAAGTGGCGGACAGTATTAAGTACAAAGCTGGAAGAATAAAGCAAGATTGAAACAAATTAATGGATTAACATAGTCATCAATGTACTAGTATAGCAATCAATAAACTAGCGTAATAATCATTAGAACTAGACTAATATGGCAACCATTCAAACTAATATGATAATTATAGTAATCAATAAACGATATTTAATCAATAAAATAGATGAAACCAACGAACTACCACTTATTTGATTTCCTTGATTTCGATACCGAGCTATCAAGGAATGAGTCGCTTTGGAAAGCATACAAGCCAACGGCTGTTTATGAAAAGGAAGGAGATATTTACGTAACAGTTCCCTTTCAGAAGCAAAAGCTGGCTAACGATATGATGGCGGATACCGATGTTCCCCAGGAGGAATATACGTTAATCATCCGTCAGTATAACATCGGCATCACCCGCCTGTTTCTTGGCTTCGGTGATTATGTACTGACAGATGAGTCGGAAATGCTACAATTCAGTGACCGGATTCAGAAAGTGCCCCTGTTTATAAAAGAACAAAAAGGAAAATGGATTCTTTCGACGGAAGACGGAACGAAGCGTGCCGTTATCAATGTGGAAGAGCCTCTATTAGACCGATGGAGCGAATTGCTTCCCGACCCTCAAGAAACGCTTGACATCACTTTATACCCTGATGGAAAGCGTGAAATCCGCTTGTCAGCCTACGACCATTTTTCGCCTCCCCGTTACGATGCGTTACCTGTTGCCTTTTGCAAACGCGATGGTCGGAAAGAACGGGCAACGCTTTCTTTTGAATGTAAGCCCGATGAATGTTTTGCCGGAACCGGAGAACGTTTCTTTAAAATGGACTTGAGCGGACAGACTTTCTTCCTGAAAAACCAAGATGGGCAAGGAGTCAATAACCGGCGTACTTATAAGAATATCCCCTTCTATCTATCCAGCCGAATGTACGGAACATTCTACCATACATGTGCTCATAGCAAGCTCTCACTGGCCGGACATTCCACCCGTTCCGTCCAGTTTCTAAGCGACCAGGCATTGTTGGATGTATTTGTAATAGGCGGTGATACGATGGAAGATATTCTTCGCGGTTATCGTGACCTGACCGGCTATCCGTCTATGCCTCCTCTTTGGAGTTTTGGCGTTTGGATGAGCCGTATGACTTATTTCAGTGCCGATGAAGTAGACGAAATATGCGACCACATGCGTACCGAACACTATCCCTGTGATGTAATTCATCTGGATACGGGCTGGTTCCGTACCGATTGGCTCTGCGAATGGAAATTCAATGAAGAACGGTTCCCCGATCCGAAAGGATTCATCGGGCGGTTGAAAAAGAACGGCTATCGTGTCTCTTTATGGCAACTTCCATACGTTGCAGAAAATGCAGAGCAGATTGATGAAGCCAGAGCCAATGATTATATAGCCCCATTGACCAAACAACAAGCGACCGATGGTTCCAACTTCTCCGCCCTGGATTATGCCGGAACAATCGACTTTACTTATCCGAAAGCAACCGAATGGTACAAAGGACTATTGAAACAACTCCTGGATATGGGAGTAACCTGTATCAAAACCGATTTCGGTGAAAACATTCACATGGACGCCCTCTATAAAGGTATGAAGCCGGAATTGTTGAACAACCTGTATGCCCTGCTTTATCAAAAGGCCGCTTACGAAATTACGAAAGAAGTGACAGGTGACGGTATTGTCTGGGCACGTTCCGCATGGGCGGGATGCCAGCGTTATCCTTTGCATTGGGGAGGCGATTCCTGTAGCTCTTGGGATGGAATGGCAGGTTCTCTGAAAGGCGGTCTGCATTTCGGTCTGTCGGGATTTGCTTTTTGGAGCCATGATGTTCCCGGCTTCCATACATTGCCCAATTTTATGAACTCGGTAGTAGCAGATGATGTGTACATGCGCTGGACTCAATTCGGCGTATTCACATCGCATATCCGTTATCACGGAACCAATAAGCGTGAACCCTGGCACTATCCGGCCATAGCTCCGTTGGTGAAAAAGTGGTGGAAATTGCGTTATTCGCTCATTCCATACATCGTAGAACAAAGTAAACTAGCCATAGAAAGCGGCTATCCGCTCTTGCAGGCACTCATTCTGCATCATCCGGAAGATAAACTTTGTTGGCATATAGATGATGAATACTATTTCGGCAATGATTTCCTGGTAGCTCCGGTGATGAACAGCGAGAACTGTCGGGATATCTATCTTCCCGAAGGAAAATGGGTGAACTTCTTTACGGGAGAACGTCTGGAAGGAGCATGCTGGCTGAAAGACGTATACGTTCCATTGGAAGAAATGCCCGTATATGTGCGTGAAAATGCCGTGATCCCCATCTATCCGGAAGACGTGGACTGTACGGATGAAATGGATTTAAGCAAAAGCATAGCTCTACGTATAGATAATGATTATAAAGGATTTTGGAATAGATAAATAGAAATAACTCAAGTTTTGTAAGTAGCCTGAAAGGCTTACATAATATAGCGTAGAGTGATACCTTACGCTATATACCAAGAGGCTTTCAACCTAATAAATTACTTCCGAAACTTAAGTAGAATAAATAAAAATGGCAGAGTATGAAAACATGGAAGAGTAATTTAGAAGAAACAAAACAACGTTATATAAATTGGTGGAACCATAAAGGAATCATTCTCAATATGTGGGAGCACTTCCAGGAAGGAGTGCAACCACATGCAGAGATAATGCCTCCCGCACCGGCAAAAGATTTGTCGCAAAAATGGTTCGACCCTCAATGGAGAGCTGAATATCTGGACTGGTACGTAGCGCACAGCAGTCTGAAAGCGGATATTCTTCCGGTTGCGAATACCCAACTGGGTCCCGGTTCTCTAGCCGCCATCTTAGGCGGAGTGTTTGAAGGCGGGGAAGACACCATTTGGATTCATCCCAACCCGGATTTCACCGATGAAATAGTCTTTAACCCTGAACACCCGAACTGGATTCTTCATAAAGAACTCCTGAAAGCCTGCAAAGCGAAAGCCAACGGACACTACTTTGTCGGTATGCCCGACCTGATGGAAGGACTGGATGTTCTGGCCGCACTGAAAGGAACGGATAGGGTATTATTGGACACAGTGATGCAGCCCGAAATCTTGGAACAACAGATGCAGCAAATCAACGACATCTACTTCAAAGTATTTGATGAACTATACGACATCATCCGTGAAGGCGACGAGATGGCTTTCTGTTATTTCTCGTCCTGGGCTCCCGGAAAGATGAGTAAACTGCAAAGTGATATTTCGACCATGATTAGTCAGGATGATTATCGCCGGTTTGTGCAACCTTTTATTCGTGAACAATGTCAGAAGATTGATTATACCCTTTATCATCTGGATGGAGTGGGAGCTATGCATCACCTGCCTGCCTTGCTTGAAATTGAAGAATTGAATGCGATTCAATGGACTCCCGGAGTGGGCGAACCACAAGGAGGATCTCCCAAATGGTACGATCTGTATAAGAAGATTCTGGCAGGCGGAAAGAGCGTGATGGCTTGCTGGGTGACATTAGACGAACTAAAACCCCTATTGGATCATATCGGCGCGGACGGTGTACATTTGGAAATGGATTTCCATAACGAAAAGGAAGTGGAACAGGCCATGCGGATTGTCGAAGAATATACCGGTTCTTCTACCGCTGTAAATACCAATGAACATCAACAGGATGCCGACTTGGCAGCTACCGGACAGGAACGTATTTGTATACGGGAAGAACAACACCAGGAAGAGGATAAACTGAAACCTCTGTATGAAGCCATTGTTGCCGGGAAACTGGAACCTGCGGTTGAAATCACCCGGCAAGCCATTGCGGAAGGAGTAGCTCCCCAAATGATTATCAATAATTATATGATTAAAGCAATGGGCGAAGTGGGACAACGTTTCCAGGATGGAAAAGCTTTTGTTCCTCAACTGTTGATGGCAGGACGTGCCATGAAAGGGGCTTTGGAGCTACTGAAACCTTTATTGGCAGGAAGTGCTTCCACTACAATAGGTAAGATTGTCATCGGTACAGTGAAAGGAGATCTCCATGATATTGGTAAAAACCTGGTGGCTTCCATGCTGGAGGGTTGCGGCTTTGAAGTCATTAATATTGGTATTGATGTGACTTGTGACAAGTTTGTGGAAGCTGTGAAGGAAAACCATGCTGACATCTTGTGCATGAGCGCATTGCTGACTACTACCATGACGTATATGAAAGAGGTTATCCAGGCATTGGAAGAGGCCGGTATTCGTAATCAAGTGAAAGTGATGATTGGCGGAGCACCCGTCAGTCAGGGGTTTGCTGACGAAATCGGTGCGGACGGATATAGTGATAATGCGAATACAGCCGTAGCAGTTGCCAAAGAACTGATTGGAAATAAAAAATAGAATAAAAAGGCACGGATTACACGGATAAACACGGCTTTTAATTACATAGCCTATTAAAACCGTGAAATCCATGTAATCTTTGCCTAAAGAAAATTAGATTTAAACTTACGTTACTTATTTAATACTTGAATTATGCATGTGAAATTCTTAGAGACATTAGATTGGAGTATTCTGATTGCCTACTTCCTTATTTTGATAGCTATTGGTATATGGGCAAGTTCTAAACGAAAAAAGGGGAGTAGTCTTTTCCTTGCGGAGAATTCGTTGAGATGGTATCATATCGGTTTCTCCATGTGGGGGACGAATGTCGGACCTTCCATGTTGATAGCTTCCGCAAGTGCCGGATTTACTACTGGTATTGTTTCGGGGAATTATGCCTGGTATGCATTTGTCTTTATATGTCTGCTTGCTTTTGTCTTTGCTCCCCGATATTTGGGTAGTCGCATTACGACATTGCCCGAATTTATGGGAAAACGTTTCGGACAATCTACCCGTAACATCCTTGCCTGGTATACCATTATTACCATTCTTATTTCATGGCTTGCATTGACTTTATTTGCCGGTGGAGTCCTGATCCGTCAAGTCTTCGATATTCCTATGTGGCAATCAGCATTGCTGTTACTTGTCATCTCCGCTTTCTTTACAATGCTCGGCGGACTGAAAGCTGTGGCCTACACGAATGTATATCAAATGATACTGTTGATTGTAGTATCAGCCACACTGGCTATCATGGGAATCTATAAAGTGGGCGGTGTAGGCGCACTGGTGGACGCCGTTCCGGCGGATTACTGGAATCTTTTCCGTTCGAATGACGACCCGGCTTTTCCCTGGCTACCTATTATCCTGGGTTATCCTATTATGGGAGTTTGGTTTTGGTGTACGGATCAGTCGATGGTGCAACCGGTTCTTGCTGCCAAGAATCTCAAAGAAGGACAGATGGGAACCAACTTTACCGGATGGTTGAAAATATTAGATGTACCTCTTTACATTCTTCCCGGCATTATCTGCCTCGCTTTATTCCCACAATTGGAGAATCCCGATGAGGCTTACATGACAATGGTGACTCATTTGTTCCCGACAGGAATGGTCGGCTTGGTATTGGCTGTATTGACGGCAGCATTGGTAAGTACTGTCGGCTCTGCTTTGAATGCATTAAGTACGGTATTCACGATGGATATCTATGTGAAGAAAATCCGACCGCAGGCCAAGCAGAAAGAGATTATCAGAGTGGGACAAGTGGTTACGGTAGTCGGTGCACTGATCTCTGTGATAATAACCATAGCGATCGACAGCATCAAGGGACTGAATCTATTTAATGTTTTCCAGTCTGTACTGGGATTTATAGCTCCTCCGATGGCAGCCGTATTTCTCTTTGGCGTGTTCTGGAAACGCACCACTACTCTGGCAGCTAATATGGCTCTGACATTGGGAACAGTGTTCAGTATCGGAGTAGGAATCTTGTATTTATGGGTGTTTCCGGCAGAACAATATGATGCATGGCCTCATTTTATGCTGCTTTCCTTCTACTTATTCGTTATCATCGGAATAGGCATGATAGTAGTCAGCCTGTGGGATAAATCTCCGCAACTGGGAACCTTGAATATGGAAAAGATAGAGGACAAACCTGCACGAATTGTTCTTATCCTATGGGGATTACTTATTGTGACTATGATCGGGCTTTACATCTTCTTCAATGGCCACTAGCTTTTATTCACCACGGAGGACGCAGAGGACACAGAGTCTTTTGTTATTAGATAATAATCTCCGTGTCCTCTGCGTCCTCTGTGGTGAAACTATTTTCTGCGAAAACAATTCTCATACGTACACAGCCCGCAAGTATATTCCAGCTTACGGATATGAGAACTATTGCAATCTTACTCAAACTTTATCATATCAGCTAACTGAACGAAGTAATCATTTGACCAAATATCCAATTCTTTGGGATTTTTGACAAAAGGCAGCACGTCACTCTTTACCTGATTGATGTTTGCCGAGGATAATCTGTCTTTCAATTGGGCCACAAATGAATCTTTATCAATTTCTTTATTGTTGAATTGGCGGACACGTTCGGCTAGATGAACGAAGTCAAGAGGAACATTGTGGCGGATATACCATTCAAAGTCGTACCAGTCCCGACCTTTTACCCTGTTTTTCCAAGTACGATATACCAGTGCGTGCATTTTTCCGGCAAATAAATCCGGAAGAACAAAACAACGGGTCATAAAGGAATGTGGTTGTAAAAGCAATTTCTGCTCTGTCCGAAACTTCAAAGGAGGGTGGGTGTCAACCTCTATCTTGATTTTTATGGATTTATCTGTCTGAAAAGAGACATCATAAACATCGGTATTGTCTTTTAAAAAGGCAGATTCCACCTTTCCAAAGCTTGCCTTATCTTTCTTCTTAATATCCACCAGCCTGCCAACGATTGCAAACTCATCTATAATGGGTTGAAAATATTTTGTGAAATCAAATTTATCATCAGGAATCAAAAGAGAAAAATCCATGTCCTCACTGAAACGCTGAAGGCCATGGAAAATCCGAAGGCAAGTACCACCATAGAAGGTGGCCACACCAAAGAAACCACCATTATAAAGACCGGCAAGTATCACTTGTTGGTTTACTTCAAAAATAGCATTACGCTTCTTTTGCTCAGTAGACAAGTCGTATGCAGAAAGCATATTATCATAAATCTCATTTTTCATTTTTTCATTAATTTAAGTAGTGTTTTTATCGATTCGGCTTTTTTGCCAATCTCAATATACTTTTCAAATATGCTTGTGTTCATCTGCTTGAAATCTTCTATTTCCATCCGGATATCTTCTGCCAAATAAACTTCCGCGTCCTTCAGATAGCGAAGATTCACATTAGGGGAATTAGCTATCAAATCACATAACGCCTTTTCGGGAGTAGCTATAACAAAAGCATATCCATCCTGTTTGATACTTGACAGGCCAATAGAAAAGGTTTCTCTTGGCATATAAATATATTCGAATCTTCCTATCGGAGTATCAAAATCTCTGGAATGTTTCAGGGTCATTGATTGCGTGGTATATACTGCTTCAGGTATCAGCCCGTAATAGCGTAGAGCCGACGACAGGGAAACGTATGAGGGAGCATAAAGATGATTGGCTATCAATTCCGTAGACAATGCCTTTCCTGTTATTTCCGGGTTGCATACATATAAGCCTCTCTTGAGACGGATGATTTCTCCGTCCCTCTCAAGTAACCTGACTTTCTGATTTCCTCCTTTAAGATGCGGATAAAGTGATTCCAGCATGGGCGTCGTCACAGGTATATTGCCTAATCTTGATAATACATTGTTCATACTACAAAGGTAGTAATTTTCTGAATAATAAAATATATATAATATGTTTTTCTGTTCAATTTATATCTATTTTTAGAAGGGCAAAGCAAGAAGTGTATGTAAACCAAATTTAGAATAATTTGTTTACGTCCTATTTTTCCTCTGTGTCCTCTGCGTCCTCTGTGGTGAAACTATTTTCTGCGAAAACAATTCTCGTACGTACACAACCCGCAAGTATATTCTAGCTTACGGACATGAGAACCCACTCCAATAATACCACTTACAGATTTGATGGGAATCATCAGGCTGGAATCTGTCAACTGAATACCACAGGGCGAAGCGACCGGAAATAAGGAGAATAGTTTTTGTTGTTCCGATACGTGCCATCCGCAATAACCGGGGCTGTATCTGTTAGTGTGCTTCCAACCTCTCTTTTCGATAAATGTAGCCAACTCCTCTTCCATGCAATCAGCAGTCTTTTCTGCAATGATGCTCCCCAATGAGTCTGCTATATATACTTTCACCATGTCGTCCTCTTGCTGAAGCAGATGTTGAAACTTCTCAAATTCAACTCCCGCAGTGGCGGTAAAAAAGGCAAAGGCTTCCGAACCCCGTAGTTGGCGGGCAATGGTTTTACCGATTGTGAGAACCGTATCTTTTACAGTCAGTGTTGCTTTTTCAATGTTAAGCAGTCCGTCAGTGAGGAAAAAGAAAAAACGGGGACGAAGAAGGGGAGTGATACGGTCAAGTAACGTATTTATTTCTTCTATGACCATTCCATCCGGCATAGAATCTTTATATCCCATCGCCTCGTAAATATCGGACGATGGGATTTGCAGTTTCTGGTAAGTAAGTTCCTGTTCAACCATTATTGAACTCTTCCAATGCGGTATAAAGTGCGTCTATATTAACAGAAGGCGTATGTGGCGGAATATCACAACCACTTGACAATACGAAGTTCGGATATGCACGGGTAGCCTCCAATAGTTGCAAAGTCGCTTCCTTCATAGTCTCCGGACCTGCCATCTTGAAAAGGCTCACCGGGTCCAGATTTCCCATTGCCAGTGCATCGGCCGGAACCTCTTTCAACGCTTCCTCCATCTTAATTTTATTCCCGAAGTGATAAGCAGCTGCACCGGTATAAACCATCGCTTGCGTGCAATTCCCTGTGTTTCCGCAATTATGAAGTACTACGGCAAAGTGATTATCCTGTACCTTCTCTATTATTTCTTTCACGAATAAAGAAGAATATTGCAGGCAATCTTCGTTGGATAACAGTCCTGCAGCAGGTTCAGCCATGACTACACCGTTCACACCAGTTGCTTTCAATGCCATGCAATAGCGGGTGATGAAGTCACTGCATTTTCTTAATAACGTATTGGCTGCATCGGGATTAATATAAATCAGCATCATGATCTCCGACATATCATACAAACGTCCGGCCAGCGAATAAGGACCGATGCAACCGGCAAAAACCGGACGGTCTGTAACATTTCTGGCTGTCAGCATATTTGCTTTAAGGTATTCAGGGATTCTTCCTTTATTCAATGCCGGAACTTCCAGCTTTTCAATAGCAGCTTCATCCGCCAGTAAACGGCCGGACACACTGGGCACCTCATTTTCCGGAAAGATAATCTCTGCCCCGAAAGCTTCCGCTTCTACCGTCAGATCCATGATAACGGTTGCTGCCGCAGCCGGATACTTGTCACAAAGAGCTTTGATAGCCTCATAATGAACCTGTCCGTTTGTTACCGCATCATGCACCGTTTTCCCGATAAATTCGATACCCGGATGTGTCATGATCGGAATTGCAATCGTTTCCTTACGCTGGATCGTTTGGCTGATCCATTCTTTCATATTCAGTTTACCCATAATTTCAGTTTTTAATATCGTCTTGTAATAAAGACGAAGTTGCCCTTCTTTTGTAATCTCGTATATGATAAAATCTGATACCGGTATAAAAATAAAGCTGCTCTTCTTTCTGAAGGGCAGCTTTACACCTATTTGATTTATCTTCGAGCTTTATTTTACCGGAATCTTATCAATACGATTCTGATGACGGCCACCGTCAAATTTGGTAGAGAAGAACTCTGTCAAAATCATGTCCGCTTCTTCAGTGCTGATGAAGCGTCCCGGCATAACCAGTACATTAGCGTCATTGTGCTGACGAGCTAGGTGTGCGATTTCTGCATTCCAGCAGAGAGCAGCACGAACCCCTTGGTGCTTGTTCAGCGTCATATTGATTCCGTTTCCACTGCCGCAGATAGCGATACCGGGATAACATTCTCCCGATTCCACTGCAAGAGCCAGCGGATGAGCATAATCCGGATAGTCTACGCTTGCGGTAGAGTTAGTTCCGAAATCCTTGTAAGCCCAGCCTTTTGCTTCCAGCCAGCCGCGAACATATTCTTTCAGTTCAAAACCGGCATGGTCGCATGCTAATCCGATTGTTTTCATTAGAGCATTGCTTTTACTTGGTTATATACGTTCTCGGCAGTAAATCCAAGTTTCTCATCCAATACTTTATAAGGAGCAGAGAAACCGAAAGATTCCAATCCCCAAACTTTACCGTGGCAACCTACCAGACCTTGAAGAGTGACAGGCAGGCCGGCAGTCATACCGAAAATCTTCGCATCTGCCGGAAGGATAGCTTCCTGATATTCTTTCGGTTGGTTGCGGAACAGACCTTCAGACGGAGCAGATACAATGCGTACCTTCACGCCATCTTTGCGAAGCAACTCTGTGCCGGCTACCAATGTAGACACTTCAGAACCTGAAGCTACCAGGATAACATCCGGATTTTCGTCGGAACCTGCTACGATATAAGCACCCTTGGCTGCTTGTTCGTAATCTGTTCCTGCCGGTAAATTGACAATATTCTGGCGAGAGAAGATCAATCCTGTCGGAGTAGACATATTTTCCATAGCAAGTTTCCAAGCGATGGTTGTCTCTTCTGCATCAGCCGGACGAAGTACCAACATAGAGTTGTGTCCCTTATGATTTTTCAGTTTTTCCATCAGGCGGATTTGTGCTTCCTGTTCTACCGGTTCGTGAGTAGGACCGTCTTCACCTACGCGGAATGCGTCGTGTGTCCAGATGAATTTCACCGGTTGTTCCATCAAAGCAGCCATACGTACGGCAGGTTTCATGTAATCGGAGAATACGAAGAATGTACCGCAAGCAGCGATCACACCACCGTGGAGAGACATACCGATACAGATACAAGCCATTGACAATTCAGATACACCTGCTTGGAAGAATGCTCCGCTGAAATCACCTTTCTTGAAAGAATGAGTCTTTTTCAGGAAACCGTCAGTCTTGTCAGAGTTAGAAAGGTCGGCCGAAGCAACGATCATGTTTTCTACCTGTGTAGCAAGTGCGCCCAATACGGTTGCAGATGCAGCACGAGTAGCGCTACCTGCTTTCTGTTCGATAGCAGCCCAGTCCACTTTCGGAGCTTTGCCCGAGAAGAAGAGTTCCAGTTTTGCTGCCAGTTCCGGGTTTGCTTTCGCCCATGCAGCTTTCTTTGCATACTTTTCAGCAACGATCTTCTTCAGTTCTTCTGCACGTTTTGCATACAGTTCGGCTACTTCCGGGAATATAACAAACGGGTTAGTAGGATCACCACCCAGATTCTTGATTGTATTTACATAAGCGTCGCCACCGAGAGGAGCACCGTGTGTAGCGCAGTTAGCTTCATAGCTGCTGCCGTCTGCCTTGCGTGCACCTTTACCCATTACGGTTTTACCGATAATCAGTGTCGGACGTTCTTTTTCAGCTTGTGCTTCTTTGATTGCCACACGGATTTCGTCAGGATCATTACCGTTGATATTAAGTACGTTCCATCCCCATGCTTCATATTTCATGGCAGTGTCTTCAACGGTTACGTCTTTCGTTTCTGTAGAAAGCTGAATATCGTTGGAGTCATAGAACATAATCAGGTTGTCCAATCCCAGTGCACCGGCAATACGTCCGGAACCTTGAGAGATTTCTTCCTGAATACCACCGTCAGAGATGTAAGCGTAAATGGTCTGATTCATCACCTCGTCGAAACGGGCTTTCAAGAATTTGGCAGCGATAGCAGCACCTACTGCAAAAGTGTGTCCCTGTCCCAGCGGACCGGAAGTATTTTCGATGCCACGCATGATGTCCACTTCAGGATGTCCCGGAGTAGGGCTTCCCCATTGACGGAATTCTTTCAGCTCGTCCAGCGTGAATTTTCCTGTCAATGCCAACGTAGAATAAAGCATCGGAGACATGTGGCCCGGGTCGAGGAAGAAGCGGTCACGTCCTTCCCAACGGGGATTTTCAGGATCGTATACTAGAAACTCAGAGAAGAGTACATTTACAAAATCAGCACCACCCATGGCGCCACCCGGGTGACCGGAATTGGCTTTCTCAACCATTGAAGCAGCAAGAATACGGATGTTATCCGCTGCACGATTCATAAGTTTGTTATCGTTCATATCATTAAAATTTAATTGATTTCTGTCAGATTGTTCGCAAAGATAACTCTTTATGTGGATTTAACAATCCAAAAGAGCTATCTTTTTTATCGACAATTTTACGGTCTTCTTGTTTGTGATACAATAAGTAATTGCTCTAAAATTACTGTAACTCTAAAGTAACAATGGACTTAGCAGGAAGTTTTACCTTCATTGTACCTTTATTGATTTTTACCTCTTTGAAAGGTGCCGGTTTTACAATATTAGGTTTTTCAAAAGAATTGTAATCGGTCAGTTTGGAAGCGGTCAGAATCTCTCCAATAGCTTTCTTGGCTTTCGTATCACTCAGATTGATGGTGATTTCCTGCGCTTCATCAGCATCTACATTGGAAAGAGAAATATGGATCACCCCATCTTTGTTTTTGGAAGCTGTGGCGCTCACCATCGGTACAGTGCGGTTATCACGTACACTTATCTTTTCGCAAGTCAGGTCGATAGGAAGATAAGTGGCATCCTGGTGTACTTTATACATCTTGAAGACATAATAAGTAGGCGTTAACACCATTTCTTTGTCTTTCGTCAGAATCATCGATTGAAGTACGTTGACAATTTGTGCGATATTTGCCATCTTCAGGCGGTCTGTATATTTGTGGAATACATCAAGACTTAAAGAAGCCACGAAAGCATCACGCAACGTGTTCTGCTGATACAGATGTCCTTTGATGGTTCCGGGTTCCTCATCCCACCAGGTTCCCCATTCGTCCAGTAAAAGAGCGATTTTCTTGTCCTTGTCATATTTGTCCATGATGGTACAATGTTTCTTGAGTACATCTTCCACTTCCAGACATTTGCCCATCGTCCAGTAATAATCATCCTTGTTGAATTGAGTGGCTGATCCTTTGCTGCCACTCCATCCGGTTACGGTATAATAGTGCAGAGAAAGACCGTCCATCCGGTGTCCTACGCGATTCATCAATACATCTGTCCATTTGTAATCATAGTCACTTGCGCCACTGGCAATCTTGAACAGACGGTTGCCGTCATAATTGCGGCAATAAGTAGAATAACGACGATATAAGTCTGCGTAATATTCCGGACGCATACTGCCACCGCATCCCCAGCTTTCATTTCCTACGCCGAGATATTTCAATTTCCATGCTTTGTCGCGACCATTCTTACGGCGAAGGTTGGCCATAGGCGAGTCTCCATCAGAAGTCATATATTCTACCCATTTGGCAAGCTCTTCCACTGTGCCGCTACCTACATTTCCACTCACGTATGGTTCGCAACCCAGCATTTCGCAAAGATTCAAAAACTCGTGCGTTCCGAAACTGTTGTCTTCAATGGTTCCGCCCCAGTTGTTGTTCACCATCTTCGGACGGTTCTCTTTCGGACCAATGCCGTCCATCCAGTGGTATTCATCGGCAAAGCATCCGCCCGGCCAGCGAAGAACGGGAACGGACAAGTCTTTCAGTGCATTGAATACGTCTGTGCGATATCCCTTGATATTAGGAATATCCGAGTTTTCGCCTACCCAAAGACCGCCGTAGATACATGAACCCAGGTGTTCGGCAAACTGGCCGTAAATTTCCTTCGGTATGATTTCTTTGCCTTGGTCGGCATGTACGGTTATGGTAGCACTCTTTTGTGCAGAAAGAGATACAGATGCTGCCAGAAAAGCCGTGCTGACTAATAGTTTTGCTTTCATAAATGGTATTTGTTTAATGATTATTTTTTACCACAGATTACGCAGATTATCACAGATTGATTTTATTCTGACTACTATCATGTTATAACCCATAAATAATCTGTGTTAATCCGTGTAATCTGTGGTGACTTCTATTTTAGTAAACGAACTTCATAAACGGCAGACGTCCATTCCGTCCCGTTAGGGATAAAACGTATCGGACAACTACCCATATTCAGTTTTTGAGGCAGAACGTATGAAAGGGTTATGAAACCGTCTTTATCCGCTTCACTGATAGTCGGATGAACAGCCAATTTTTCGTTATTCAGAAGAATAGCCACTTTATTGCGGTCATCTTTCCGTACCGTAATCAGGAGGCGGCTTGCTTCTTCTTTCACTTTCAGCTGATAGCCGAACCAACCTTTGGCGCGACGGAAATGCCGGTCTTTATTCGTTCCTGTTTCTGCCTGCTCATACTGGATGCCATGGTCAGACTCCGGTTGCTGTTCACCGGGGAAGATAAGGTCAATGGTTTGATTAGCCAATTCCGTTGCTTTTCGTTCAGCCGTTGCCATCTCTTCCTGGATCGCTTTAAACTGCTCTTCGCTTGCCTGCCGGAAATAAACGGCATAACGGGAATTGTGCAGGCGGAAGAACGGAACGAGTTCCAATGCCTTGTCTTGTGCAGGATAAACCTCTCCGTTATAGCTGAAAGTAATCCGGCTATTCTGTTCTTTCTGAAGAGACTTGCAGATTGAATCTGGATTTCCTATCAGCATCGGAACTTCTTGCAAAGGAATTTGTTTGCCATGAGCGATATGTCCGCCACGGCTGTCATCGGCATATAAACCATCAAGATGTTCAGTGCCTGTGGAAGCTGCAAGAACGATTGGACCATATAAGAAAGCATAATAATCTTTCTTGTCGGGAATCTGTTCCACGCTGACTTTCATAGGCAAGTGGAAAGTAATGACATCCCCTTTTTTCCATTTGCGGGAGAGAGGAAGATATTGGTTACCTTTTGCCATAACGAATATTTTTCTTTTTCCATTGATGTTGACGCTATATCCTTTGGATTGGTTCGCCCATTCCGGAATACGTATCATTAAAGTACGTTTTTTCTTAGGCGCTTCATCTATTCGCAAAGTTACCTTGTCGTCATCGGGGAAACGGGTTTCCTGTGTCAAAATAATGCCTTGCTCTTTCCAGGTCAGTTGTGAAGGAATGAAGAGATTGACATAAAGAGTGTCTTTCCGATACGCATAGATAAATTCGCCGTATTTGGTATGGTTCTCCAAGCCTGAACCTACACAGCACCACATGGATGTTTCCGGTTGTGAGTACACACGATAGTGTCCCGGACGCATAGGAGTGAAGTAGACAAATCCACCTTTATCCGGCTCTTGTGACGCTAGAATATGATTGTAAAGCGCACGTTCGTAATAGTTTACGTAGTTGGGATCAGGTTCGTTTGTTTGATTCGGATTGTGAGAATTCTGATAAAGCATTTTAGTAAGACGGAGCATGTTGTAAGTATTACAGGTCTCCGGTCCTTGAACGTCGTTCAGCATGGACGTGAAGTTATCCGACGGATGGAAATGTTCGCGGACGCTATTTCCTCCGATGCAGACAGAACGGTGATTGACTACCGTGTTCCAGAAAAAGCGGGCGGCATGATCCCATTCTGCAGCATGATTCCAAGTCTTGTCGTCTTGTGACACTTCGGCTATTCGCTTGTAGCCGATCACTTTTGGAATCTGTGTGTTGGCGTGCATTCCCGTCAATTTGTCTTCCTCTTTGATAAGCGGGTCTAAGATAAGCTTGTGAGAGAAACGGCGTGCCAGTTCCAGATACTTCTTGTCGCCTGTGATTTCGGCCACGTCAGCGAACGTTTCGTTTAATCCGCCATGTTCGCTACGAAGCATATCCTGCATTTGTTCGTCGCTCAAGCCGGAAGTGATATCGATCATCCAATCTGTAAAAGCGATAAGCATTTGGCGTGCAAGGTCGCTTCCTGCATAGAGGTATGCATCCCGCAATCCGGCGTAAGTCTTATGTATGTTGTATAGAGGCACCCATTTGCCGTTAAGGTCGAAACCTCCGGCACGGATCTTTCCTGCTTTTATATCTTTCCAAAGTTGAAGGCTTCCCGGAGTTCCTCCGATGAATCCTGTGCCGACAGTTTGCTGTGCCCGGTTCAACTCATTCAGCATGTAGTTGAGGCGATTATAGACTGCGGTATCTCCGGTGGCGGCATACATCATGGAAAGTGCGGATAAATAATGTCCGCCGATATGTCCGTCCAATCCGGTATTTTCCCAATTGGTGTAGCTGGGGGCTTTAGGCTGTAACCCTGCTTCGCGGAGAAAAGGAGCGAGCAGACGGTCGGGATCTAATGCAAGTATGTAATGTAAATCAGTCTGTTGAGCTTGCAGAAACGGACTATCCAATAGTTTCACATTCTGTAAAGGGAAGTAAGACACTTGTGGGGCGTTTTGAGCTTTGCCCAGTAAGGTGGACAGGACAAGTGCAAGTATGAACGAGGTGGTTTTCATGATAATAGTCTCCCCATCTCCCTCTCCAAAAGAGGAGAGGGGTGGAGATAATTAATGTTTGTACTTAGTTAGAATTGACTCTTGATAAACAGCGATTTATCGACAATCTTTGATGAACAACAATGGATTGCCGACTGTCAATTATTTAAATTTGACTGCTGCCTCTTCGATAGGCAATCCTGCCTTATAGTTTTCGATGTATGTATTGAAGCCGGCTACATCTTCGGGCGTAGGTGATACCTCGATACCCGCGTCACCGACAAATACACTTTCATCCAGAAAATCGGCAAGAGATTGTTTCTTTTCATTGTTCACGAGGTAAGAACCTAACAGGGCAATACCCCAGGCACCACCTTCGCCGGCTGTTTCCATCACAGAAATAGGCGAGTTGATAGCTGCAGCAAGTATTCTTTGACCTACTCCTTTGGTTCTGAATAATCCTCCGTGACCAGTAATTCTGTCCACTTTGATTTTTTCTTCGTTGAACAGGATATCGTTGCCAATCTTGAGTACTCCTACTGAAGCATACAGGTGAGTCCGCATAAAGTTTGCCAGGTTGAATTTGTCATTTGCCGAACGTACAAACAACGGTCTTCCGTCAGCAAATCCAGTTACAGGTTCGCCTGAAATATAATTGTATGAAAGCAAACCTCCGCAATCGGTATCACCGGTGAGCGCAATATTGTAAAGTTTGCTATAGATTTCATCCATATTTACAGGTATGCCCAGAAGCTCCTGATATTCCTTGAACAGGTTGACCCATGCGTTGAGATCAGAAGTACAGTTGTTGCAATGCACCATGGCTACCAGACTTCCGTCAGGAGTGGTCACCATGTCAATCATTTCGTATGGCTTCGACAAATCTTTCTCCAATACGATCATAGAGAATGAAGAAGTACCTGCCGATACATTTCCGGTGCGTTGTTTGACTGCATTGGTTGCCACCATTCCGGTACCTGCGTCTCCTTCCGGCGGACAAACCGGTATTCCTGCCTTCAAATGACCCGATACATCGAGCTTTTTACTTCCTTCCGGAGTAAGGACACCAGCATTTTCACCTGCCGACAATACTTTAGGCAGAATATCTTCCAGTTTCCAGCTATATTCTTTCGGAGCAATCAATTTATCGAACTTAGCCACCATTTCAGCCGAATAGTTGTGGGTTGTCGGATCGATAGGGAGCATACCCGATGCGTCACCGATACCCAATACCTTTTCGCCAGTTATCTGCCAATGCACATAACCTGCCAGAGTAGTCAGGAAATCAATGTCATTCACATGTGCTTCATTGTCCAGGATAGCCTGGTACAAATGAGAAATGCTCCATCGCAGCGGAATGTTGTAGACAAACAGTTCTGATAAGGCTGCTGCTGCCCGACCTGTATTCGTATTTCTCCAAGTGCGGAAAGGCACGAGGATTTCTTCTTTTTTATTGAACGTCATATAACCATGCATCATGGCGCTGACACCGATAGCAGCCAGCGTCTCAATCTCTATGCCATATAAGTTCTTTACGTTAGCGCGAAGGTCAGCATAGCAATCTTGCAGTCCCGACCAGATAGCTTCAATATTATAAGTCCAAAGTCCGTCAACTAACTGGTTTTCCCAAGTGTGGCTACCTTGAGCAATAGGCTTGTTTTCTTGGTCAATCAAAACTGCTTTAATTCGTGTTGACCCCAGTTCTATACCAAGAATGGCTTTGCCTGCTTCGATGGTTGATTTTGCATCTAATTTCATGTTGAAATCAATATTTTAAGGTATAACGATAATGATAGAAAAAATCAAGTTTCGCAGGTACTTAATAATTGGATTAAGCTCTTGCGAAACTTGAGAGATCGGCTTTTTAGCAAAGCGCTTTATTCAACATGTAATACACTTCGTTCATGCGCAGTTCTTTCTTGAAGCAGCTGATCGTAGTATCCTTGTTGATATGTACCATTTCGATACCTGCGATTTCAGCATAATCTTCCCAATATTCTGCTGTCAGGTCGTAAGAGAAGCAAGAGTGGTGAGTTCCACCAGCCAGGATCCATGCACCTGCACCTACTTCGAGGTTAGGCATCGGAATCCAGAGAGCAGAAGCAACCGGCAACTTAGGCAGCGGTTTCGGTTCGATACATTCCACATCGTTCACAATCAGACGGAAGCGGTTACCCATATCTACTACTGTAGCAGTGCATCCTGCGCCTGTCTTTGAAGTAAATACCAATCTTGCTGTCTGGCTTTTGCGGATACCTATACCGAGGAAGTGTACTTCCAGGCGAGGTTTGTTGGCTGCGATAAGCGGGCAGATTTCCAACATGTGTGACTGCAGGATAGAGCTGTTGGCACCGTCGAAGTTCAGTGTATAGTCTTCCAAGAATGAACAACCTTTGGGAAGTCCCTGATTCATTACCCATACCGTACGGTAAAGAGCAGCCGATTTCCAGTCTCCTTCAGCGCCGAATCCGTAACCTTCCGCCATCAGACGTTGTGAAGCAAGCCCCGGGATCTGATCGAAACCATTGTATTCGATGTCGCCCAAATCGTCGAAGTTGGTCGTAAATCCTTTAGCACCTTTAGCTTTCAGGATAGCACGCATGGCAAGTTCTGCTTTAGCGGCATTCCATACTTTTTGATAAGCTTCAGTCGATTTGTCTTCCAAAGAAGCATCGTGGTCGTATTCTTTGAAGTAGGTAGCTACCAACGTATCTACATCTTCATTCTTGATTTCTTTGTGGTATTCCATCAATTCGCTTACCGGGCAATAATCTACATGGTAACCCATACGTTGTTCAGCTTCCACTTTATCACCGTCGGTTACAGCTACATTGTTCATCTGGTCGCCGAAACGGATAATCAGCATATCTTGTGAGTCTGCCCAACCGGCACAAACACGCATCCAGACAGCGATCTTGTGCAAAGTGTCTTCCTCTTTCCAGTAACCTACCACTACTTTACGACGGATGCGCATACGGGTACAGATATGTCCGAATTCGCGGTCACCGTGAGCAGACTGGTTCAGGTTCATGAAGTCCATGTCCATTGTATCCCAAGGAATTTCCTTGTTGAACTGTGTGTGCAGGTGTAACAATGGTTTCTTCAACTGTTGCAGACCATGAATCCACATCTTAGCAGGAGAGAAAGTATGCATCCAAGTGATTACACCGATACATTTTTCATCGTTATTGGCTGCTTTGAATACAGTTTCCACTTCTTTAGAAGAGTTGGCAGTACCTTTGTATACCACCTTGACAGGGAGTTTACCGGATTCATTCAGTCCGTTTACCATTTCATTAGAATGTGCGTCTACTGCGATTACTGCGTCACCTCCGTACAGAAGCTGTGCTCCTGTTACGAACCATACTTCATATTGATCAAATACGTTATTCATAATGTTATTGCTTTAATTTTTAATATTTGTTTTTTTAATTGTTACTGTCCATAATAAGCATTCGGACCATGCTTGCGGCTGAAATGTTTTTCTACCAGCAATGGGTTCATTGTTAAATTCGGGTTTACCGCATAAGCGATACTTGCCATTTTGGCTACCTGTTCCATTACCACGGCGTTGTGTACAGCATCGTGCGCATCTTTTCCCCAAGAGAAAGGACCGTGATTCTTCACCAATACTCCCGGTGTATGTACAGGATTCAATCCTTCAAAACGTTTCACTATCACATTACCGGTTTCCAGTTCGTAAGCGCCTTTCACTTCCGCTTCCGTCATATCTGCCGTGCAGGGAATGGCGTCATGGAAATAATCCGCGTGAGTCGTTCCGATGTTCGGAATGTCGCATCCCGCCTGTGCCCAGGCAGTCGCATAAGTAGAGTGGGTGTGTACCACTCCGCCAATCTCCGGAAATGCTTTGTAAAGTACTACGTGAGTAGGAGTATCCGAGGATGGCTTCAGTCGTCCTTCAACGACCTTGCCATCCAAATCCACTACTACCATATCTTCGGCTTTCATATCATCATAACTTACACCACTGGGTTTGATTACTACCAATCCGCTTTCACGGTCGATAGCAGAGACATTGCCCCAGGTAAAGATGACTAATCCATGCTTTACCAATTCAAGATTGGCATGAAATACTTTTTCTTTTAGTTCTTCCAGCATAATGATTATATTTTAAATTTCGGGTCTTTGCGGTAAGCCTTGCCGTTGAACTTATACAAGGCAGCGCCCCGTTTGGAACCCAGTTTATCAATTTTATCAGTCTTTTCTATATAATCCATTTCAGCCACTCTTTTACGGAAGTTCCGTTTATCCATTGTTTCACCGTAAATGGCCTCATATAAACTTTGTAATTGGGATAATGTAAAGAGTTTCGGAAGCAGATTGAATCCGATAGGTTCTACGGATGCTTTCTGTTTCATCAGTTCCCGTGCTTTTTCTACCATTTCAGGATGGTCGAAGATAAGCGGGGGAAGTTCGTTCATATTCACCCAGTAAGCATTGTGCTTCTGAACCAGTTTTCGGTCATACTCATTGATGTTAATCAATGCATAGTAAGCCACGGAGATAACCCGTTCACCCGGATCGCGGTCGATTGCTCCGAAAGTTCCTACCTGTTCCATGTAAACGTTTTCCAGTCCGGTAAGCTCATGCAATACACGTTTGGCGGCATCATCCACACTTTCATTGTTTTGCACAAATCCTCCCATCAGTGACCATTCACCCATTGCCGGCTCGAAGTTTCTCTTCAACAATAGCAAGCTGATTTCCCCTTCGTTGAAACCAAAGATGATACAGTCGATGCCGACATAAAAGGTGGGATTCGAGCTATAATAAGCCTCCCCCCGGTTCTTTCCAAAAGAGAGGGAGTTTGAGCTTATCATTGACTCTTGTGAATTATCTTTATCCATTTAGATTGTGATTTTAGTTATAATAAACCAGTCTTTCCGTTGGCAAGACTATTTTTAGCTTCCTTCAACCTTTCCCAAAGAGAAGATTGAAGGAAGGGCTTATTTTTTACCAGAAATACCAGTAGAAAGCACCTGTAATAGCCAGGATAATTACAGTATGAATAATATCCCAGTGATTCCAGCTAGCACGTGTAGCAGCTTTTTGTTCTTTGGTAGCCGTACCGAATACCAGTCCCTGAATCTTTTCTGCAGTCGGAGCTTTGGTTGCCAGGCTGACTACGATTACTACAATAATGCAGAACAAGAACATCCATCCACAGAAGAATAACCAATTCATATCATAGAACAAATATTTGAATGTAGAATCTGCTACTTCACCTGCATTGCTATAATATACTTTTGCACCGAGGCGAGTTAAACCGATTACCATACCAGCAATCAATCCCCACATACCACCCTGGGCGGAAGTACGTTTCCAACAGATACCCAGTAAGAAAGCCGCAGCGATACCTGGTGCCAGTACGGATTGAACGTCCTGCAAATAAGTATAAAGTACATCGCCTACACTACGCATGATAGGAATCCAGAGAATACCTAAAATAACGATTACAACCGTTGCAACCTGACCGATACCTACCAGTTTCTTCTCCGGAGTTTCCGGTCTGAAACGTTTGTAGAAGTCGATAGTAAACAGCATGGCTGACGAGTTAAACAGAGATGCAAGAGAACTCATCAAGGCGGCAAGAATACCACATACTACCAAACCTTTCACACCGGCAGGAAGTAATTTGGCTACTAATGTCGGGAAAGCGGCATCAGCATTTGCTGTTCCGTTGGCCAGCATCGGCAAGAAACCTTCGCCACCGGCACCGATATATTTTTGATGTAATGCAAATGCGATCATACCAGGAATCAAGAAAAGGAATACAGGCAACAATTTCAGATAAGCACCGAAAATAGTACCACGACGAGCTTCCATTTCATTTTTACCTGAAAGTACACGTTGAACGATGAACTGGTCGGTACACCAGTACCAGAAACCGATAATAGCCGAACCGATCAAAGCGCCCAACCAAGGGAAGTTTGCATCATCATTGCTACGGATCAGGTTAGTCATTGTATCACCGTAATCATTTACGGTAACAGCCCCACAGACTCTCATCATTTCGTCCCATCCACCTAATTCTTTGAAGCCGAGTACCAGAATTATTAATGATCCTAGCAGTAGGATAGGGGTTTGAAGAACAGAAGTGTAAAGAACTGATTTCATACCACCGAAGATCGTATAAAGTGCAGTTAACACTACCAGACCGATAGCTGCAATCCAGAAGAAATCAATTCCCCAAAGCTCTTTGATACCGAATACTTGTTGGAATACAAGACCACCGGCATATACAGTCACAGCTACTTTGGTTAACACATAACTTACCAAAGAGATGACCGACAGGATGGTACGTGATTGAGGATTATAGCGGCGTTCCAGAAATTCCGGCATTGTATATACCATGCTTCGTGTGTAGAAGGGTACAAACACCCATCCCAGAATCAAGATCATCCATCCCTGAATTTCCCAGTGTGCCATAGCCATACCACTGGATGCACCGGCTCCTGCCAGTCCGATCAAGTGTTCCGAACCGATGTTGGATGCGAAAATAGAGGCACCGATCGCAAGCCATGTTGCGTCGCGTCCGCCCAAGAAATAATCTGCCGAGTCATTTTGTTTTTGTCTGACTACCCAAACAATAATACCGATCAGAGCCAGAAAAAAGACTCCGATTACTAGCCAATCTAATGCTTCCACAATAAATATGATTTATGAGTTAATATTATTTCTCTACAGAGAATTTGAAAATACATTCACTATTATAAGTTTGTCCCGGTTCCAGTACAACAGAAGGCCAGTCTGCCTTGTTAGGGCTGTCAGGATAATGTTGTGTCTCCAGACACACAGAAGCACGTTGGTTGTAAACGATGCCTTTCTTTCCGGTTACGGTTCCGTCGAGGAAGTTTCCTGTGTAAACCTGTACACCCGGTTCGTTGGTATATACTTCCAGAGTAATACCGCTTTCAGGTGAGGTGAGTTTTGCAGCAACTTGCGAAAGATCTCCCTTTGTGTTGAGTACCCAGTTGTGGTCATATCCTTTTCCGTTCTTCAGTTGAACGAAATCGTAGTTGTCGATCTCTTTGCCTATAGCTTTCGGAGTGGTGAAGTCCATCGGAGTGTCTTTCACAGGAGCGATTTCGCCTGTAGTCATAAAGGTACTGTCTACCGGAGTATAGTAGTCTGCGTTCACATACAATATATTGTCGGTTGAAGCTTTTGACGGATCACCAGCCAGGTTGAAGTAAGAGTGGTTGGTCATATTGATGATCGTCTTTTTATCGGTAGTTGCGCTATATTTGATGTCGATAGCGTTGTCTTCAGTCAGTTTGTAAGTCACTTTAGCTGTCACATTACCCGGGAAGTTTTCGTCTCCGTCCGGTGAGACAAGTGTCAGTTCCAGCGTTGTCGGATCAATCAGATTAGCTTCATAAACTTTGTATTGCCAACCTTTCGGGCCTCCGTGCAGGCAGTGGCCGAAATTGTTTTGCGGCAGTTGGATCGTGTCGCCGTCCAATGCGAAACGTCCTTGGTTGATACGGTTTGCATAGCGTCCGATAGAAGCACCGAAGTCGCTGGGTACATTAATATAGTCAGCAATGCTGTCAAAACCTAAAACTACATCTTGCATTTTACCGTTCTTGTCGGGTACCATGACAGACACGATACGTCCTCCGAAGTTAGTGATGCATACTTCCATGCCTGCCTTGTTCTTTAAGGTGTAAAGAGCTGTTTTGGCATTGTTCACTTCTGTTTGAAATTTTACCGGGTCAAGACCGGACAAGGTCAGCTCGGAAGCCGGCTTGTTATTGCACGCAACCAGCATCAGCGCGGCAAATCCTGCAAGTAGAAAATGTTTTTTCATGGCTTTATTTTTAATGTAAATGAGATATTTATCTTATTTTGGGTGTAAAAGTAACACTTTTGTTTGGTGTATCAAATACACTCTTGTATGTTATGCAGCATAAACGGTATATTTTATGATTTCCCATACACCTTATTATATATATAAATGTACGCTTTCCATCCGTTTATTTTTCATATAATAGAGCGGGTTAATAGGTATTTTTTGATCTGGTTTCGTATTATAAATATCAGATACGGATGGAAAATTGTGCAAATGAATGGAATTTGATCCTTTTTGACCGATATACACCTGTTAATGATAAAATCGGGTACGGGGAAAATAGAGAATCTGATTATCTTTGCATTTTAACTATATATAATTTTTTATTGAGAACCATGAGAAGATACGCAAATTTATTGGCAGTATTAGCCTTGTCTACTAACCTTGCGCTTCATGCGCAAACTAATGAGTTGGTGATACAGACGAAGAAGCTGGGTGCAGAAATCCAACCTACTATGTACGGACTCTTTTTTGAGGACATCAACTATGCTGCCGACGGCGGACTTTATGCCGAACTGGTGAAGAATCGTTCCTTTGAATTTCCACAACACCTGATGGGATGGAAAACGTATGGAAAAGTATCCTTAATGAATGATGGCCCTTTTGAACGCAATCCGCATTACGTGCGCCTTTCTAACCCCGGACATGCACATAAACATACCGGATTGGATAACGAAGGTTTCTTTGGTATCGGTGTCAAGAAGGGGGAGGAGTATCGCTTCTCCGTTTGGGCGCGTTTGCCGCAAGGAAGTACGAAAGAAACATTGAGAATCGAACTTGTAGATACCCAATCAATGGGCGAACGTCAGGCGCTTGTCGCAGGGAATCTTACGATTGATTCTAAGGACTGGAAAAAATACCAGATAATCTTGAAGCCCGGCAGTACTCATCCGAAATCCGTACTTCGTATTTTCCTTACTTCCAAAGGAACAGTAGATTTGGAGCACGTCTCTCTTTTCCCGGTTGATACTTGGAAGGGACACGAAAATGGTCTTCGTAAAGATTTGGCACAAGCATTGGCGGATATTCATCCCGGAGTCTTTCGCTTTCCCGGTGGTTGCATTGTAGAAGGTACCGACCTGGAGACTCGTTACGACTGGAAAAAATCAGTTGGCCCGGTAGAGAACCGTCCCTTAAATGAAAATCGTTGGCAGTATACTTTTACTCACCGATTCTTCCCTGATTATTATCAAAGCTATGGATTGGGATTCTACGAATATTTCCTGCTGTCTGAAGAAATGGGTGCGGCACCTCTGCCGATTCTGAATTGCGGACTTTCCTGCCAATATCAGAATAATGATCCGAAAGCTCACGTAGCCGTTTGTGATTTGGATAACTATATTCAGGATGCACTCGATCTGATTGAGTTTGCTAATGGAGACGTGAATACCAAATGGGGAAAGGTACGTGCCGATATGGGACATCCTGCACCGTTTAACCTGAAGTTTGTCGGTATCGGTAACGAACAATGGGGAAAAGAATATCCCGAACGTCTCGAACCGTTTATCAAAGCCATTCGTAAAGCTCACCCGGAAATTAAAATAGTAGGTAGCTCCGGTCCGAATTCCGAAGGAAAAGAATTTGATTACTTGTGGCCTGAAATGAAACGTCTGAAAGCCGATTTGGTGGATGAACATTTCTATCGTCCCGAAAGTTGGTTCCTGGCACAAGGTGCCCGCTATGACAACTACGATCGTAAAGGTCCGAAAGTCTTTGCCGGCGAATATGCCTGCCATGGAAAAGGAAAGAAATGGAACCATTATCATGCTGCTTTGCTCGAAGCTGCTTTCATGACCGGATTGGAACGTAATGCTGACATCGTTCACATGGCCACCTATGCTCCGCTTTTCGCTCATGTGGAAGGATGGCAATGGCGTCCTGATATGATTTGGTTCGATAACCTGAACTCTGTGCGTACCACTAGCTATTATGTACAACAACTGTATGCACAAAACAAAGGAACAAATGTTCTTCCCCTTACCATGAACAAGAAAAATGTAACGGGAGCCGAAGGACAGAACGGACTCTTTGCCAGTGCTGTTTACGATAAGGATAAGAATGAACTGATTGTAAAGGTTGCCAATACTTCCGCCACAATACAGCCAATTTCCTTGAATTTTGAAGGATTGAAAAAACAAGATGTACTGTCTGATGGCCGTTGTATCAAACTTCGTTCGATTGATTTGGATAAGGATAATACACTTGAGCAACCTTTTGCCATCGTTCCGCAGGAAACTCCGGTATCTATTGAAGGCAACGTGTTTACTACCGAACTGGAACCCACTACGTTCGCGGTATATAAGTTCACGAAGAAATAAGTAGAACTAATTAGATGTTATTAGACCAATAGGTTCTAGATTTTTGTTAATTGTAAAAAGTAAGGGCGGCTCCCATCACGGAAGCCGCCCTTCTTGATGTATAGTTATGTTATGATCATAATAACTTTTCAGGATGAGTTAGTTCTTCTACTAGCTCATATACAGTAGTACAAGGCTTGTGAGCCGCATAATCTGTTCCCGAAAATGATTCTCTTAAGCGTTGAGCGTGTTTGATAGCTAATGATTCATCTCCTATACGTTGTAATATGTCGAAAGTTTCCGGTGATTTCTTTTTATATCGGTAGTTTGAATCATTTGTTCTATTTTGTATTTCCCTTTCTATTTTCTCAATGTATTGAGAACGGGATATGCCGGTATCCAAATATTGAAAATGTAGATAATACCAAAGTTCGAATGACTCATTAGACCATGCGCAAAGAATATGATTCTTTTTTGCAAGCTGTATGGCGTCATTGAAATCATTAAAGTCATCCTTATCAAAAACAGCCCATACCCTGTCAAACTCTTTATTTGATTTATCACGAATAGCTATGGTTTCTTTGATAAGACTGACTGTACCTTGTCCCTTACCTTCAATTGTAACCTCACGGATATCCGAATAACGGTCTTTTATTAAAGCCTTGAAATAGTTAGGTTCAGTTCTTTCACCTTCACATACGATAAGGAAACTAACAGATACATTGCGTACTGCTACTTTTCTTCTTTTATCCAGTTTTGCCTGTCTTTGTTCTCTTTTTATTTCCTCAAACCGATGTTTCGGCAGCAGTCTACTCATTGTGTATTAATCTTTAATATATGGAATTGCGCCGTAACGTCCGTTGATATAATCTTTTTCAAAACTACGGTCTTTCCGAATCTTGTTTCCTTCCGGTTCTCTGAATTCTGCTAATGAATAGAGGTCGGTAGCTTCCGAATGATCTTTTTCCGTAAACCAAATCTGATCCCTACGGAATGTTTTTACATTCAGTAAATTGGTGTCGTGGGTAGCAAATATTAGTTGAGCTCCCTTGGGATTTGTTTTTGGATTGTTGAAAAGTTTAATAATATGTTGAGTCAGTAATGGATGGAGCTTGGAATCGAGTTCGTCTATAACTAGTAGACCTCCCAACGCCAATTGACCAATAACTAAGGCGGCCAAATCGAATAGTTTGTTAGTACCCGATGACTCATGCTCTTTCATGGAAAAGCGGGTTTCTCCAATGACTTCTTCCTGTTCATTATACAAATTATGTATGGTGTATGCTTTTACTTCTTTTGCCAACTTTTCATCTTCGGGAAGTTCAAATCTGTTAAACCCTACATTCATAGATTTCAAGAAATCTTGAATCTCTTGTTGAAAGCTAAGTTCTGGATTTTTATTATTACACATATCATTTGTAAATACAGACCAAGATTCATGGTCGATACCTGATATTACCCAGATACAGTCAATTTTATGAATAATTTTTTTGGCAATTTCACCGTTAAAAGAATCAATTGTAGATAAAAATAGTCCATTGTCACGTACCTTTTCTTCCAAACCTTTGCCTTCATTATACTCGTCAGCTATTCCGATTCCTTCTTCTGTACGAACAAATAAGCATTTTTCCTTTTTTGCTTTTCCCTCTTTTATATATAACCACTCTTCATAAACCTTCAGATTGTCTGCGGTAAAGCCATACGTATATGTTTGGTTATCTATCAGTATTTCTATTTCAAAAAATGATGGTTCTTGAGTTGATTTTTGGTTTAATAAGAAAGGAGTAATATTTAATTTATCTGTAGAACTCATTTTAGAAGAATAGTTGACTATCTCTCCAAATTTGCCAATCGCTTTTAAAAAGTTACTTTTTCCACTTGAGTTAGCTCCATAAATAACAGCTGATGGAAGTAGTCTATATCCTTCTTTTTCTATAACAGATTCATTCAATTCTTTAATAGCGGTAGCTTCCATGCTCAAAACCTTTTTGTCTTTGAACGAACGATAGTTGCCTACTGTAAAATTGATTATCATATTGTTTTTATATTAAGTTGTCTATTCTATAGAACATGGCAAAGATACGAATAGTTTTAGATAATTCTCTTAAAATGAGAAAAATTCTCATTTTAAGAGAATAGAGTTGAGATTGTGTGTTATTATGCCGTGTAAAAAATAAGGGCGGCTCCTATCACGGAAGCCGCCCTTCTTACTTATTTAATAACGAATAAATTCTTATTCCAGTCTACGAGAACCGTCACCGATTACTACGTCATACACTTTCGGGCTTCTGCCGAATTTAGCTTTGAAAGCAGCTTTTGTTTTTTCAACGAAGTTGTCATACAACTCATCCTTAACAAGGTTGATCGTACAACCACCGAAGCCACCACCCATTACGCGTGAACCGGTTACACCGTATTCTTTAGCGCAGTCATTCAGGAAGTCGAGTTCTTCGCAGCTTACTTCGTACAGCTTGCTCATGCCGTGATGAGTTTCGTACATCTTCTGGCCAACAGTTTCGTAATCATCCTTCTCCAATGCCTCGCAAACATCGAGTACACGTTGGATTTCTTCAATTACATATTCTGCACGCATATAGTCTTCAGCGCTGATATCAGCTTTCGCTTCTTCCAGCATAGCCATCGTACAGTCGCGCAGGAATTCTACGTGCGGATGTTTTTTCTGGATAGCGGCAACAGCAGCTTCACAGCTTTGGCGACGCTTGTTGTAAGCAGAAGAAGCCAATTCGTGTTTAACCACTGAATCCATCAGAACCAGACGATAGCCTTCCGGATGGAATGGGAAATACTGATATTCCAGTGAACGGCAATCCAGACGGATCAAGCTGCCTGCTTTACCGAACACAGAAGCAAACTGGTCCATGATACCGCAGTTCACACCGCAGTAGTTATGTTCTGTTGCCTGGCCCACTTTAGCCAATTCAAATTTATCTATTTTGTTTTCACCGAACAGTTCGTTCAATGCGAAAGCATACGTACTTTCCAAAGCAGCAGAAGAAGACATACCTGCACCCAGAGGCACATCACCTGCAAAAGCAGTATTAAATCCCTTCACGTCAACGCCACGTTTAATCATTTCACGGCATACACCGAAAATATATCTTGCCCAGCTGGCACGTGGAGCATCCTCTTCGTTCAGACCAAATTCTACATAGTCTTTCAAGTCGATAGAGTAAGCTTTAACCTTATCAGTACCGTTTGGTTTGATTTCAGCAATCATGCCTTTGTCTACGGCTCCCGGAAATACGAATCCACCGTTGTAGTCAGTGTGTTCACCGATCAGGTTGATACGGCCCGGAGAAGCATATAAAAATCCAGTAGTTCCGTCAAAGTGTTTAATGAAGCGACTTCTTACGTATTCTGTATCCATGATATTTATATTTTAAAGGTGAATAATAATAATATAGAGAATTATGATTTCTGATTTCTGAATTATGAATTGCTCATAGCTCATAATTCAGAATTCAGAAATCAGAAATCGAAATTTATTCCACAGGAATATCCTTGTTTACATTTTTGCAACCTACCAGGCCGTAGAACAGCAGGTAAGCAAGTGCGGCGATGATAACCCAGTAACTAGGCATGAAACCGGCGATGTCAGCCACCCAACCTTGGATAACAGGCAGGATACCTCCACCACAAACCAGTACCATAAACAGACCGGAAGCAGCAGCCAGATATTTTCCTAATCCTTCTACTGCAAGGTTGAAAATACCACCCCACATGATAGAAGTACAAAGACCTACTAATACCAAATACATAGCGTTGATAGGTACTTCAGCAAAACCGAATGACAAACCGCCGGTAGCACTCTGTTGAAGTACAGGCAGGTTAACCAATGTTCCGGTAGAAGAGAAGATAGCAAGGAATACTAAAATCAAACCCAGTGCAGATGTAAACGTAAGCATCGCTTTACTGGAAATCTTAGCACCGAGTGATGCGCCTGCCAGACGGCCGATCAACATTAAGAACCAATAAGTTCCTACCACGAAACCTGAAATAGTAGAAGCGATACCTGCTCCGCCTTTTTCTACAGGGTCTGTCAGGAATAGATTCAAAGTACCCGGTACACCAACTTCAATACCTACATATACAAAGATTGCAATAGCTCCCAAGATGAAATGACGGAACTTTAAAGCACCCTTCATCAATTTGCCGATAGGTTCTGTTGCAGCATTGGCATTAGGTTCGGGGATTTGTACAAACAGAAGTACGAAGAATGCGAAAGCGAACACAGCCATAGCAGTGTACATCACAGGGAATATTTGAGAAATAGTAGCTTTTTCGATAGATCCGGCGATCAGGATACCTACAAACATCGGAGTAATGGTAGCCATTACAGAGTTGAAAGATCCACCTACCTGGATAAGCTGGTTACCTTTGTTACCTTCACCACCCAGTTTGTTCAACATCGGGTTTACAACAGTGTTAAGCAAACACATAGAGAAACCTGCTACGAATGCACCAATCAAATAAACGGCAAATGCCATTTCCGGGCTTGAATGACCGGATAAGAATTGGATACCTACGCCAATGAAACCGATAGCTACTGCGATCAGTGCTGTTTTCTTATAACCCACGCGTTGCAACAGGATACCGCTCGGAATACCCATTACTGCGTATGCAATAAAGTTTCCGAAGTTTCCCAGCATACCTAATGCGTTTGATACGTCAAACTGGTTTTTCAACACGATACCCATAGGAGCAGCGAGGTTGGTAACAAATGAAATCATACCAAAAAGGAAAATCATCGTAATGATTGCAATGATTTTACCGTTCTTTTTTTCTTGTGTCATGGTTCAAAAAAAATGTTAGTTTATAAAATTAGGTTAGTTGTTTTTTCAAATCTTATTCTTCTACTGCAAACTTGTAGACAGTGATCTGTTGGTATTCATCACCCGGCAGCAAAGTAGCCGATGGGAAATGCGGTTTGTTCGGGGTATCCGGGAAACACTGTGCTTCAAAGCAGATAGCGCTTCTTGCAGGGAATGTAGCTCCGTGTGCGCCTTCAAATCCATTCAGCCAGTTGCCTGTATAGAGTTGCACGCCGGCTTCGGTGGTATACACTTCCATGATACGGCCGCTTTTTGGGTCTTTGCAAGTAGCAGCCAGGTCTAGTGAGCCGCTCTCTATCTTGTTCAGTACATAGCAGTGGTCGTAACCGGCACCGAAAATCAGTTGCTGGAATTTGTCATTGATACGTTCGCCTACGGTATGCGGAGTGCGGAAATCCATCGGAGTACCCTCTACTTTGGCAATTTCGCCTGTTGGGATAGAAACTTCGTCGATAGGCGTATAGAAATCAGCGTTGATAGTAACGATGTGGTCGTTGACGGTAGGAGTAGGAGTGGAGATACCGGCGAGGTTGAAGAAACCGTGGTTAGTCAGATTTACGACTGTGGCTTTGTCGGTTGTTGCGCGGTATTCGATAGTCAGTGCGTTTACTTCGTTTTCCAGGCGGTAGGTCATTTCTACTTCCAGGTTGCCAGGGAATCCTTCTTCGCCATCGGCAGAAACATAGTTGAATTGCACTGTGCTCTCGTCAAGTTGTATAGCGTCCCATACACGAGCGTGGAAACCGGTAGGTCCTCCGTGCAGGGAGTTAGGTCCGTTGTTGATTGTGAGTTCATGTTCTTCGCCGAACAGAGTGAATTTCCCTTTGGCGATGCGGTTGCCGTAGCGTCCGATAGTAGTGCTTAGGAAAGGTTCCGGGCTGTTGATGACGTGGTCGATGCTGTCGTGTCCGAGGATTACATTGGCATACTTACCGTTTTTGTCCGGTACCATGATAGAAAGAATGGCGCATCCGTAATTTGTTACAGCTACTTCCATTCCCTTTGTGTTTTTGAGGATAAATAAATCAGTTTTCTTATCATTTATATCCTTTTGGAAATCTTTCCGGCTGAGCCCTGATAGATTCCCTTCTGTTGGGAATGTGTTATTCATGTCTGGTATTATTAAAATTTCCTGCAAATAAAGGGAAATTCTTTCTTTCTCACAAATTATTCCGACTAAATATAGTAGATGCTTTAGGAAAGTTTAGCTTTATTACTTCATCTTCTTCGGATATAAAAGCAAAAGATTATTTCTTAAATGAATTTTCATCCTTCTTTTCTTAAAAACTGAACAATTTTTTGTATGTTTGTTCCCGGATTGTAACAATCCGAGCGAATTTAATCTAAGTTTATAACAAGAAAAACTAAAATGTATCCATTAAAATTCGAACCTATTCTGAAGCAGACGCTTTGGGGGGGCGACAAAATTATTCCGTTCAAGCATTTGAACTCTGACTTGAAAGGAGTAGGAGAAAGCTGGGAGATTTCCGGTGTTGAGGACAATGAATCCGTAGTGGCTAATGGCCCGGATAAAGGTTTAACCTTAGCCGATATGGTAAGAAAGTATCGTGAGGAACTGGTTGGTGAAGCGAATTATGCCCGTTTCGGCAACAAATTTCCGTTGCTCATTAAGTTCATCGACGCTAAACAGGATTTGTCAATCCAGGTACACCCAACAGATGAGTTGGCGAAGAAACGCCATAATTCGATGGGAAAAACCGAGATGTGGTATGTGGTAGATGCCGACAAAGGAGCTAAATTGCGTTCAGGATTCTCTGAACAGATTACCCCGAAAGAATATAAAGAACGCGTGTTGAACAATACGATTACCGACGTATTGCAGGAATATGAGATCCATCCGGGTGATGTGTTTTTCCTTCCTGCCGGACGCGTACACAGCATCGGGGCAGGTTCTTTCATCGCCGAGATTCAGCAAACCTCTGATATTACTTATCGTATTTACGACTTCAACCGTAAAGATGCGAATGGCAAAACCCGCGAACTTCACACCGACTTAGCCCGTGAAGCCATCAACTACGAAGTGTTGGATGACTATCGCACTAAATACGAACCGTTGAAGGACGAACCGGTAGAACTGGTTGCCTGCACCTACTTCACGACTTCTCTGTATGACATGACTGAAGAAATCAGTTGCGACTATTCCGAACTCGATTCATTCGTGATCTTTATCTGTATGGAAGGATCCTGCAAGATGAGAGACAATGAAGGCAATGAGCTGACTGTTAGTGCCGGAGAATCTATTTTGTTGCCTGCAACTACACAAGACATCACAATCACTCCTGAAGGAGGAAATGTGAAATTGTTGGAAACATACGTATAAGAGATTATTATACAGAATTAAAGTCATCCGACTTTGCTCCATTCTAGTGATGGACAAAGCCGGATGACTTTTTTTATTACCAATAGAGTAAAAACGGCAGGAAAGTCTTTAACTATATTTATCAAAAACTTTGCGTTGAACACACAAAAAGATTCGTTCTTTTGCCACTTGCCAAGTGGCATAATATATAAAATAACTAGTGATGCAAATGATGAACAAAAATGGATTTAGCCGGTGTGCGGAATTCTACATCGGTCGTTTGCGAAAGGAGGGACGGCATTCTACGGCGCATGTCTACAAGAATGCCCTCTTCTCTTTCAGCAAATTTTGCGGCACGTCTAACGTGTCGTTCAGACAGATCACCCGTGAGCGTTTACGGCGTTACGGTCAGTATCTTTATGAGTGTGGCTTGAAGCCCAATACGATTTCTACGTATATGCGTATGCTTCGTAGTATCTATAACCGTGGAGTGGAAGCGGGCAGTGCGCCATACGTGCCGCGACTGTTTCATGATGTCTATACAGGTGTGGATGTCCGCCAGAAAAAGGCTCTGCCTGCTACGGAATTGCATAAGCTTCTGTATGAAGATCCCAAAACGGAGCGTTTACGCCGTACGCAAGCTATCGCTGCTCTGATGTTTCAGTTTTGTGGAATGTCATTTGCCGATTTAGCCCATTTGGAGAAGTCGGCTTTGAATCAGAATGTGTTGCGATACAATCGTATCAAAACCAAAACTCCGATGAGCGTGGAAGTGCTGAATACTGCAAAGGAAATGATTAACCAGCTCCGTAGTAAGGAAAGTTCTCACCCCGATTGTCCGGATTATCTGTTTGATATTCTTCGTGGGGATAAGAAACGGAAAGATGAAAGAGGTTATCGGGAATATCAGTCCGCTCTTCGTCGATTTAATAATAATCTGAAGGACTTGGCAAGAACCTTACATTTGCAATCTCCTGTCACTTCCTATACGCTTCGTCATTCCTGGGCAACGACTGCGAAGTATCGGGGAGTCTCCATTGAAATGATTAGTGAATCATTGGGCCATAAATCTATAAAAACCACACAAATCTATTTGAAAGGCTTTGAGCTTAAAGAACGTACGGAGGTAAATAAAGGGAATTTATCTTACGTAAGAAACTGCTGTGTAGGCAGAAATAAAAGCGTAAAGTTTTAATAATCAGAACTGATATATGTGTGTTACTTCTTAGGTAACGGAACTTAAATTTGACGCAAAGATAGACAAAAACATAAATAGTAAGCAAATATTCTTCCATTTTTTTTCGTTTTATCTAAAATATAGGAAAAAAACTATCCGAACATGAAATAAGATTATTTTCATGCCCTATACTTTTTATTGCCTAATCTCTGGATTCTTCCCGTTGAGTATTAGGCTGTTTCCTTCTTATGCCCTATTTCTATATGTGATTTCCATTTTTTGTTGAGATGTGTGCCTTGTGTATGTATTGTCCGTTACCTAAGAAGTAACGGAAGAACATGAGGTAAAAAAACATGATTTTAACAAAGCCGAAATCAATTAGTGCTGGGCCTAGCGATGGGACAGGGGAAGGCGTAGCACACTCTAAACGCTGGTATGTTGCTCTGGTTCGTATGCATCACGAGAAGAAAGTAGCCGAACGTTTAGATAAAATAGGGATTGAGAATTTTGTTCCTGTTCAGCAGGAAATTCATCAGTGGAGTGACCGACGCAAGATGGTTGAGTCTGTCCTTCTTCCAATGATGGTGTTTGTACACGTTAATCCGAAAGAACGCAAAGAAGTTCTAAGTTTTTCTACAGTGAGCCGTTATATGGTGATGCGTGGTGAGAGCTCTCCAGCGGTGATTCCAGATGAGCAGATGGCTCGTTTTCGTTTCATGCTCGACTATTCAGAGGAAGCTATTTGTATGAACAGCTCTCCTTTGGCACGTGGTGAGAAGGTTCGTGTTGTGAAAGGACCTCTAACCGGGCTGGTTGGTGAACTGGTTAATGTAGATGGCAAAAGCAAGATTGCCGTCCGGCTGAATATGCTGGGATGCGCTTGCGTGAATATGCCTATTGGTTATGTCGAAGCTATCTGCGAGAAAAACTAGTACTCGTCATCATTTATCCACAAATTACATGAATATGAAGTTTTCTTGTGCTTTTGCACTGATATTCTCTTTCTTCTTCTTTTCAGCTTGTCAATCCTATAAAAAAGTACCTTATTTGCAGGATGCGGAGGTTTTGAAACAGGTGAATACGCAAGTTTCCCCTGTTCAGGACGCCAGGTTGATACCGGGAGATGAGGTTTCCATTCTTGTTTCTACTTCCGATCCGGTTGTTTCGCAGCCATTCAATGCACAAGGCAGTACCTTTTTGTTGGATGACCAGGGAAATATCAATTATCCGGTTTTAGGTAAACTCCCTTTAAACGGATTAACGAGCCGAGAAGCTGAAAACCTGATAACGGAGCGACTGAAATCTTACGTGAAAGAAAGACCTACGGTAGTAGTCCGCATGTCCGGTTTTAAAGTTTCGGTTTTGGGAGAAGTGGCGTCTCCGGGTGTTTATCCGGTGGTGAATGAGCAGATCAATGTACTCGAAGCCCTTGCTATGGCAGGAGATTTGACCATTTATGGTGTTCGTGATAATGTGAAACTAATCCGCGAAGACAAGAACGGGCATAAACAGTTTGTTACACTCAATCTGAACGACGCGGATTTGTTATTATCTCCTTACTATCAGTTGCAACAGAATGACATCCTATATGTCACTCCCAATAAAACCAAAGCACAGAGCGCGGACATCGGAACAAGTACCACGATGTGGATTTCGGGATTTTCCATCTTAGTGTCTATTGCCAGTCTGCTGGTCAATATACTTAGATGATCCTTACAACTCTCCATATTCTTTGATACAGTTAAAACACGGACATTCCTTCATCGGATTTAAATCATGATGGCCTACAATCAATGCTTTGGGGAATCTTTTCCTCAATTCGCGGAGCAAAGCGAGCAAGGAACCTCGTTGCGCCAATGTACGTGTGTCTTGGGGACGTCCGGCAATATCCAGCCCTCCTTCGTAACAAATACCTATCGAATGGGTGTTATGGTCACGGCAGTGTGCCCCGACCTTTTCCAGAGGACGGCCCTGGCAAATTTCTCCATCGCGGGTGATGTAGAAATGGTAACCAATGTCACGGAACCCGCGGTGTTGGATATGATCTTGTCGGCAAGCCTCCGCCGAAAGGGATTTTCCTTCCGGCGTGGCACTGCAATGAATGATAATCAGCGTGATGGTGCGCATGGGCTACATACAACTTTGTACTCCGATCAAGCCTCCGATAGCGGTGGCAACGGTGATAATCACTTTGATAATGAAGCTCCATACGGAGCGGGGAGAAGATGAATTACTCATAAATAAGAGGTTTTAAATAAATTAATAATATTCCCTTAGGCAGCCGGGTCAGGCGCTTCACCGCTTCCGCCCGGATTTGGATTCGGCGTATTGCCTGAATCGGAATCTCCACCAGGGGTAGTTGGTTTCTGATACTCCGCTTGCTGCTTCAGTTGACTGTCGAGTTTCAGGTTGGTAGTCGACAAATTACCGGTGGCACGAGCTTTCAGGCGCATACCAGTGATGTTTTTCTCTAACGAAAAATCTTCCAGTGTTTCAGCCGCCTTACTTCGGATGCCTACCCCAAAGATGGCAAGGTCGTCGATTTTCACGCATTTGCCGTCGAGCAGCAATTCTTTGATGCAGTCTACCATGTCAGAAAGTACACCTTTGATGACACCACCGGAATACGGTGAATTGTGTTTCGACATGTGTTCGGCAAGCTTGGCCAAATCAAACGTCTCGTCGCTTACCGCACGGGCGAACCACTTGCCTGCATTCAGGCCTTTCTGCTGTTGGTTTTGATAAATTTTGTAACGAATCATAAAACAATAAATTAAAGGGTTAAACATATTGTCCGGGGATTCTTTTCCCTTCTGACAATACAAAGATACTACCCTGAAACATCGATAAATCAATTGTTTGCGATTGCACACGATTGTTGTCAATTATATGTCGTAATGGTCGTTTATTCAATGGAAAAGCGTTGGTTATGTGGTACTATTTTGTTATTTTTGTAACTGTAAATCAAAATTTTATCCATTATGACCGAATTCAAAATACGTGCCTATGGGCGCATGGAACTGGCGCAACTTTATTCTCCGACACTTACCGACATTGCTGCTTATCGAAAAATGAAGAAATGGATCTCTTTATGTCCCGGACTTCTGCAACGTCTGTACGACTTGGGGTACGAATCAAAGCGTCGCTCATTCACACCGTTGGAGGTGAGAGTGATTGTGGACGCTTTGGGAGAACCTTGAAGAAGTTGAGAATTGAGAGTTGAGAGTTGAAAAATGAAAGTGGGAGATGGAGAGAGGAATAGAGGCGGTTTGTGTGGGATAAAGCGGCGCTTTATGGTTGCTAAACCTATGCTTTACGAACGCTAAAGCGATGCTTTATTAAAATACAAGAAATACACTTTTACCCCCCTCTCCCTAACACACGCACACGTGCGTGCGCGTATAGATGCCTTTATCGTCTGCGTTGGTAAACAATCCTTTTTTAATCAGACGATTTAGCCAGCCGAAAGCGGTATTAGGTTTGATTTTCATGATTGTAGCCTGCTCCAACAACTGTGCACGCGTGAATTGGTTGCCCATTGCTTCGAAAAGTGCATCCCGGTCGGCATTGGCTCTATGCTTGACTTCTGTGGAGGGAAGAAAAGACAAGATATGCGTGGCATGACGATAAAGCGGAGTTACGAGCTCCAGGACCGCTTTAAAATCTTCAGCGGTGATCGTTACATCCCAACGGGTGATAATGCCGTCTTTGATATTATCAGTGGCAATCTCCTTATCAGGAGTAAGCAGATGGATAGAAGAATTTTTGAATTGGTAAGGTTGATCACATTCCAATGCACGTATCATAGCTACTTCTGCCATGATACGGCACGTGTTGACAGCCAGTCGGGCGATGGAACTGCTCATTTCGTTGTCGTTGGCAAGTCCCGAACGGAAGAACAAATCGGAAAAGAGAGTGTTGAACTCTTGCTTTTGCTCGTCGGTGAGCCGGAGCGTATGGACTCCATGTGTTTTCATCAGGTCGAGTTGCTTTTTCCATTCCAGGCCTATGTCTGTGAAGATAGCTTCCAGATCGGCTTCACCACTTTCAAACTGATTGATCCATGCCCATATACCATGCATGTAATAAAACAGTTGGCGCGAGAACAAACCGTTCTCTGTCGAGGGAATAAGTGGTTTCACTTGTGCGGGCGTACCGGAAAGCAGGACGGACAGATAGCTTTTCTTTACTTCCCGGTATTCCTGGTCGGTACGCCGGTTGTACGACAAACGGTCATGGTCGAACGCTTTGCGGAGCGTGTCGCTCCAGTGTCCGTATTCCGAGCCGATGGCAGCAGAAATAGTATCTGCTTCCGTTTCGCAGATAAGTCCCGTGCCGTTGGCATCCATGATATTTTGCAGAATACCTGTTCCGGTGTTATTGCCCGAGATGAGAAACATTCTGTTTTTGGGCATTTGGGGAGCTTCCACTTTGCTACGCTCTTTTCCCATGACGTCGTAGGCGGCTTTCTCTTTTTTGTAAGCCTTGACCTCTGCCGCTACTTGCTGGCGGATCTCGTCATGGATAGGTTCGACGAGCAGACGGATAAGCGAAAGAATTCCCTTACCCGAGGCAGAAGGAGCCACGATAAAACTTTGCAGACAAGGAGACTGGAGTTTGCCGGCGTATGGACATCTCACATATCGTTCCATGCTGGCACCTATGGCAGTCAATGCTCCGAGCAGCATGACGTCACGCTGCGTAGGGCTGGTGGCATAGCTCATGATGAGCAAGAGGATTTTCGGCCAGTCCGCTTCGGGGAAAGTGGGCAATGGCTGGTTCGGGTCACTACCGTTCAGCAGCTCTTCGGATTCGTCCGGTTCGTCATTCTCCACCTTATTATATACGTGTGCGTGTGTGAGAACTTTGGATGGTGTATTTTCCGTATTTCTACGGTTGTTCATAACTTCCGTATTACAGAGTTTCACATTGGCCATCTCGGCAAGATGGAAAGCCGTACCCAGGTGCACTTCCCCATGCCGGGTAGTGAGAGCATTGGAGAATATCCGTTCGGCATGTTCACGTTGGTACTTGGCGGACGTCCGGCACAAACGGTGGAAAAACTCGCGTCCCGCTTCTCCGCAATCCGTTGCGATGGCAAACGCCAGTTGTACATATTCAGCATAGGTAGGAGCAATATCCGCTCCTGCAGTTTCAACCGCTTCAGTGAGGCGGCGTAAAGATTCAATATCAGTCATTATTTTGATTTATGATTTATAATTTATGATTTATGGTTATTCGTTGGTGGCTCTAAATAATGCTCCCGGGTCATGGCAAAGGAAGCAGGATCTCACAATGTCTTTACCGGAAAAGTCCACGCCTTTTTTCTTTTCTCCGAAAGGAGGAGGTGTTCCTGTACCATAGATCATCACAGTGTATAACATTGCTAACTTCATTTTTTCCGTAATACAGTTTGCGTCATCGGCCATGGGTAAATGATTATAGGGTATGAAGGCTTTTACGCCCCGTCCGCTAGGACTGATAAACGTGAGCACAGGGTGGAGAAGAGGATCATTGAACAACGTCTTACGCATCTCCACTGCTTCCTGATAGGAGGTGAGATAGTCTATATCTACTACTGTTAGGAGGGAAGGATCTATGAGGCATTTGCTGCTGCGACGCGAGAATGTACCACAGGGAGTCACGTATGGTAATAGTGATGCTTTTGCCGTCCGTATATCTTCGGAGTTGCGTACTTGTTCGGTCAGAACTTTGAGATTCTCGTTGCAGGTAATCATTTGAAAGACTTGCTCTACGGAGACTTCGCAGCAGGGAATAAGCGTAGGAGGAGTAACTAATTGTCCGTGTTCGTCTTTAATGGGCGCAATGGGAGGCATGAAATAAGACATTCTAAAATCGTTTGTCATAACGTATCTAATTATTTGATTATCGCCTTGAATTTTCAAAACGCGGGGCGAAGGTAGGAATAGCTTTTAAATCAACTGTTCTGACATATCAGAACAGTTATAGGTAGAATCATGTATTATTTAATAACTTTAACAATTAACAGAATTACAGTAACTACTCAGGTATAAAGTCATATTGATACTTCTCACTGTTCAAGAACAGCAA